>CANHYZ010000377.1 GCA_947464885.1 Flavobacteriales bacterium | reverse complement strand
TTGTTCGACTTCACGTGGTTTGTATTCGCTTGCGATTTTCGCAATAGCGCGGATGTGATCGGGAGTTGTGCCGCAGCATCCACCAAGGATGTTAACGATTCCTTTCTCACAATAGGATTTTACGAGCTCAGCCATCTGCTCGGGCGTTTGGTCATAATGGCCCATAGCATTGGGCAAACCGGCATTGGGGTAGGCACTCACATAAAATGAAGCATGGTTGCTGAGTTCCTCCACGTATTGCTCGAGTTCTTCGGCGCACAGCGCGCAATTAAGGCCGATGCTGAAAAGTGGTGCGTGTGACATAGAGATCAGGAATGCTTCGGCCGTTTGTCCGCTTAGGGTGCGGCCGCTGGCGTCGGTAATGGTTCCGCTAATCATAATGGGAAGCACCAAGTTGCGCTGCTCCATAACTTCCATCGCGGCATAAAGAGCCGCCTTGGCGTTGAGTGTGTCGAAGATTGTTTCGATGAGCAGGGCATCAACACCGCCATCCAGGAGGCCGTTGATCTGTTCGCTGTATGCAGCCACAAGCTGATCGTAGGTGATTGCCCGGAAGCCGGGATCATTGACATCAGGCGAAAGCGAAGCAGTGCGGTTGGTTGGACCAACGGCTCCGGCGACAAAGCGCGGCCCGGAAGAAGGGTTGGCTTTCATATAACGTTCGACAGCGCGCTTAGCACATCGCGCGGCTTCCACGTTCAATTCGTAAGCCAGCGATTCCATATGGTAATCGGCCAACGAGATGAACTGAGCATTGAAGGTGTTAGTTTCAATTAAGTCCGCGCCTGCCTCCAAGTATTGATAGTGGATTTCCTCAATGATTTCCGGGCGCGTAATGCACAGCAGGTCGTTGTTTCCTTTGAGGTCACCGGGATGATCAACAAAGCGACTTCCTCTGAAGTCTTCCTCTTCTAGTTTGTAGCGCTGAATCATAGTGCCCATTGCACCATCGAGGATGAGTATTTTTTGTTGCGCAAGCGATTGCATGGTCATAGCCGTGGATATTAATGCTGCACAAGAAGTTGGATGGGCTGCACGCGAGAAACCTCGCTGCCTCATCTATCTCGAATTCGTTCGAGTAGGAGTTGGCACCCAGCTTTTACAGGGTTGCCAGGACTTCATAGGGCCTTTTCCCTCCGTCCTTCTTGATAAAGCGATGCGAATATACACTTGCATGTCCCTTAACAAGTCATTGGGTACAATTAAACTGCGGAAATTGTTTTTCGATAGACATTTTCATTTTTTTTGAATCATCAGTGATCCATTGAACATACGCCGCAACATAAACTATCTTGGACGATATCAGTATCCTCTGCTTATTGCTGTTGTCGTCATTGTCTCGCTTTATACGTTGAGCTTTTTTCAGTTCATACCGAAGTGGGACAGTGTGCGTGGGTATTTGCCTTATCGTCATTTTATTGGAGACTATTTGCATGAGGGACATATGCCGCTATGGAATCCTTTTCAACGCCTTGGTTATCCGGGATATTCTGATTTGCAAAGTGGGGCGTGGTATCCGGTGATGTGGCTTCTGTTGCTCTTGGGTGAATATGATATTACGTCATTAATTCTTGAGGTTGTTGTGTGTTTTCTCATAGCAGGGTGGGGGATGTATACCCTGAGTAGTTTCCTGCACGGGTGCAAGCGAACGGCTACCGTATTGGGGGTGAGTTATGCCTTGTCAGGGTTTATGGTTGGCTCCACGCAGCTGATGGTTTTTTTGATTGGAATGGCCTGGCTACCGTGGATTTTATGGGCTCTGTTGCGACTGCTAGAAGACGGTTTATGGCGTTATGGACTGTGGTTGGCTGTGTTTCTCATGTTGAACATCACCGGTGCAGGCCCGGCATTCACGATTATCTTGATGTACATGCTTCCGTTGATTACGCTTGTCAACCTGTGGAAGCGACGTGCGGATAGGGCGTACTTAGGTCGCGTGTTCCGTTCGCTCTTGCTAACAGGGGCTTCATTATCGCTCTTGTTGTTGCCGTTCCTCATCGCGTTTATGGATTTCTTTCCTTATTTCAATCGAACAGGAAAGCTGGCTTATGCCGACATGATTATTAATCCGTTTGTGCCGGCGGACTACATCTCCTTTTTGTATCCCTATGCTGCGCTGTCGACGGGTTCATGGTTTCAAGTAACGGATCTTTCCTTGCGCAACGCCTATATCGGTTTGATTGGCTTCGCATTTTTCCTGATAGCAATGATCAGCAAATCATGTCGTTCGCGTTGGCATGTGGGATTGCTCTTGGGCTTTGGACTCAGTATGATTCTGGCATTGGGTGATTATTCGGGTATCTATCAATGGGTGTATCACTTGCCCGGGTTTGGATTGTTTCGTCATCCCGCTTTTTTCAGAGGATATTCTATCCTATGTATGCTGTTGATTGGCGGATTTGCGTTGAGTCGTCATTTTTCGGGGGAGCTTTCTGCTATCTATCTGCGTCGAGTGTCATTGCTACTGCTGTTGATTAGCCTCATGGCGCTCATAGCCGGCGGAATTCAATCATCAGCCGAAGATGTGAAAAGGACGCTACACGAGATAGCGGTTCGGTTTGAATTTCCGGCCGCGGGCTTTCCGTCGCAGCTAGTCATCGCATCCGGTGTTGCGGTTGTGCTGCTATTGATTGTCCTGTTGCTTTCGAAAGCGAAATCCGGTTTTTCTTACGCCGCCTTAGTCGTGGTCGTTGGGGTGGATTTCTTCATTCAAACGCAGCTTACGGCTCCGACCACCATACATCACGGAATTAGCTACGCACAGACGGATTCCTATTTTGATGCGCTGGAGCAGCTGCCCAATCATGATCAGCGTTTTAATTCGACAGCATTTAATCAACTGGATGAATCGCGTGATTTGTTGCGCACCGATGGGCTTGAGCGCAATGTTTCGACATTCAATCATACGGTGTCAGCAGAAGGCGAAAATCCCATGCGCTTTAAGGCATTCGACAGGGCGAAGGAAAGCGGTAAGTTGAATTGGATTCTTGCTAATCCGCTCTTCTATGTTCCAACGCATGT
>CANHYZ010000376.1 GCA_947464885.1 Flavobacteriales bacterium | reverse complement strand
TGAAAAGACTTCGATGGCTTCATCAAAAATCGGATGCTCACCAGCCTTGTAAACGATAGCCGGAATAGATAGCAACGAGAGCATGCGATCAACAGCCATGCGCACATCTACAAACGAAACTTTGTCGGAAGCATTATTCCAACCCTCCGGTGCACGGCGACCAGTGACCGTCAGCGACAACCGACGTTCCTCGTGATACTTTCCGTTGTATTTATGGTAAACCTTCCCGAACTCAAACAGGCGCAAGTCCGGTGATTTGTGATTCTGATTCAACTCCACGGCCTGCATTGCGCCATAAAGCAAACTCTGACGCATGATGGCCAAATCACCGCTTAACGGATTCAAGATAGCTACTGCCGAGGCCGTGAGTTGCTCGTTTTCATGAATATGCTTTTGACTCGACAAACTCATCGACATGGTTTCATGGAAACCGATGGATGCCAGCATCTCGGCCACGCGCTGCTGACAGCGCTCCACATCCGGCTGAGGTGCGCGAGAAAGCGATGAATGCATGCGCGTCGGTACTTCAATGTTGTTATACCCATAGATGCGCAGAATCTCTTCCACCACATCGGCTTCACGTTGCACATCGGTGCGGTAGAGCGGCACTTCCAGCTGAAGACCCTCTTCGGTTTCAGCAGTGATGCATATGTCCAAATCGGTTAGGATCGCACGCACTTTTTCGCGTGGAATTTCTTTACCAATCAAAGTCATCATGCGCTTCCAATTCACATCCACCTTGTGTGAGGTTTCGAATGCATCGCGCTCATCGAACACGGGTGATACAACCGACCCGCCTGCTTCAGACGTGATCAGCTGCACGGCACGATGCAGTGCCCAAATGACCTGGTGCGGATCGCAACCACGTTCGAATCGGAAACTGGAATCAGAGTGAATGCCCTGACGCTTGGCCGTTTTGCGCACAAACACGGGATGGAAGTAAGCGCTCTCCAAAAACACGCGCGTCGTTGATTCGCTGACGCCGCTATCGCTTCCACCCAATACACCGGCGATGCACATGGCACGCTCTTCATCGGCAATCACCAAATCCTGATCACACAAGGTGCGCTCGGTTCCATCAAGCGTCGTCATCTTCTCCCCTTCCTTCGCCAAGCGCACACGCACGTGTGAACCTGCAATCTTATCCGCATCAAAAGCGTGCATCGGCTGACCGATTTCATGCTGAATGAAATTGGTGATGTCTACGATGTTGTTGATGCTGCGCTGTCCGATAGCGGTCAGGCGCTCCTTCAGCCACTCCGGGGAAGGACCAACCTTTACGCCGGAGAGCAATACGCCCGCATAGCGCGGACACGCCTCTGTATTTTCAACTGTAACGCGAATCTGTTCAGTTTGTGCTGCCTGCGCAATCGCAACTACCTCCGGCTTACTCATGGCCACTTCAACGCGTGCATCACCCTCCATGTTCTTCAATGCGGCATGCAAATCACGCGCTACACCAAAGTGTGAAAAAGCATCGGTGCGATTAGGCGTGAGGCCTATTTCCAAACAGAAATCATCGCTCATGCCCAAGTGCTCAGCAGCAGGTGTTCCCACAACCGCAGCTTCATCGAGCACCATGATGCCGGCATGACTTTTTCCCAAACCCAATTCATCCTCCGCGCAAATCATTCCGTGCGAATCTTGTCCGCGAATTTTACCCTTCTTGATCACGAAAGGCTCGCCCTCCGTTGGATACAATTTAGCACCGATAGTCGCCACGAGCACCTTTTGGCCTTGCGCCACGTTGGGTGCACCGCACACGATTTGTACCGGTTCACCTTGACCGAGATCAACTTTGGTCAAACTCAAGCGATCGGCATCGGGATGCTTACCGCACTCCACGACATGGCCGACGACAACACCTTCCAATCCACCGGGAACCTTTTGGACGCGGTCAATGGATTCGACTTCCAAACCAATAGCCGTGAGTACCTCTGCTGCAGCTTCCGCCGACAGATCCGTTTGAATGTATTGCTTGAGCCAATTGTAACTTATCTTCATAGAGGGAATATTGAATGGTACGGGCAACAAAACGCCCGCTTTCGCGGGCGCAAGTTAATTTCGAATATCTGTTCTGCAATGCCTAATTAATCCACACACAAAACACCATATTGCGTAAGGAATAGTTGCAAGTCAGTAACGCCGACAAAACCATCCCCGCTGATATCCATTGCACCGCAATCTTCAATGCAGCCGAAGGCCTCCATGAGCATCAGAAAGTCATTCATATCCATCGCTCCACTGCCATCCACATCACCGACACATTCGAAATAGCATGGACCCTCACATACGGCCGATGAGTCATAATTGACTGCTGTTGACACCATACACCCCGGCATCTGACACGAACCGTTGTCGAAGTCGACTTCAGCATTAAAGTTACAGGCCAGCTCATCCATACAGCCGAGCACGCATCCGTAAATACAGGAGAAATCTTCCGCATTGGCCAGTGAATCATAATTGCAGGCTTCCGCTTGCGTGCAGCCCGGAATGCAACCATCGAACAAACAACTTCCGTCATCCGTCACCGCATACATGTTGAAATTACAAGCCAACGGATCGATACAGCCCTGCGCATAACAATCATAACTGCAGGAAAAATCATTGTAGATGGCTTCAAAAGCATAATTGCAAGCACCCTCTTCCAAACAACCGAAGAGACACGTAAAATCGCACGTGCCATTTTCATAGGTAGCCGTAGGATCATAATTACATGCAACGGCATCCGTGCAACCGGGTACACACACCTGAAGGAAAATACATGTGCCGTCATCGGTATTGGCTTCCGGATTGAAATTGCACGCTAGGCTATCCGCACATCCATACACACAATTGAAGTAGCAACTTCCATCGTCGTAAATGGCATTCGGATCATAGTTACACGCCAAGGTGCTCATACAACCGTACAAACAACTGAGGTCACACGAACCGTTGTCGATAACTGCATTGGGATTATAGTTACACGCTATCTCATCTGTGCATCCTTCCAGTATCTGAAAACAGTTGATGTGTATTTCGC
>CANHYZ010000375.1 GCA_947464885.1 Flavobacteriales bacterium | reverse complement strand
CGCCGATTCACTCTATTGGCAGGTCATGGGGCTCGATTCCGTCTTCTATTCAGATAGCATTTGGGAATTGGTATTCCCGCAGGAACCGGGATTATACGACGTACAATTGATGGTTTACGATACAGCAGGATGCTTTGATGAATTCACAGCTCCGTTCGAAGTGCGCGATGATTTCCGCTTCTACATGCCATCAGGCTTTACACCCAACGACGATGGACTGAATGATTTTCTGGTGCCGTCGTTCACCTACAAACCCGAATTGTATCATCTACAAATCTTCAATCGCTATGGTGATGTAGTGTTCGACTCCAAAGACTACCGTGAAGTTTGGCCAGGAGATTATCGCGGTAACGGCTACTACGTTCCCAACGGAATTTATTCCTACATCGTTACTACCCGGGGGGTGGAGCGTGATCTGAAAACATATAAGGGAACAGTAACTGTCTTACGCTAGCCTAGACTAAGTGGTGGCTGAGCCTGTTGAAGCCCGATTACCCTTCTTTTTCAAGCTCTAGATTTGAACTCTCAACCACGTAAAGCGGACGGTTCAAAATGTTCTTATTCATGCGGCTGATGTATTCGCCGATGATTCCAATGGAAAGCAACTGCACGCCCCCAATGAAGGTAGAGCTTATGATGAGCGACGTCCAGCCTGTGATGGTGCGCAGTAGCACAAAGTGCGAGTACATGGCATAAACAATAATCGCAAACGAGAGAAAGGAAATGGCGAATCCCATGGCCGTCACCAGCTTCAAAGGGCGATCCGAAAACGCCGTAATGCCGTCCATCGCAAAACGCAGCATCTTGCTCAGTGGATATCCCGTTTTCCCATACCTGCGCTTGTCACGGCTAAACAGCACTTCTCCCTGTTTGAATCCGAGCCAGGCAATCTGTCCACGCAAGAATTTATTCTGCTCAGGCATCTTCTTCAGTGCGTCTACAACCTTGCGGTCAATAAGTCGGAAATCGCCTGTATCGAGCGGTATATCGATGGCCGTTGATCGACGCAATATCCTATAAAAGAGTTTTGCAGTAGCCCGTTTAAACCATGTTTCGCCTTTACGTTCACTCCGGCGGGCATAGACAACATCATACCCACTCTTATGTTTTTCAGACAATTCGGGTATGACTTCCGGTGGGTCTTGTAAATCACCGTCGATAATCACCACTGACTTTCCCCGACAGCGGTCGAGTCCTGCTGTGACCGCTATTTGATGACCGAAATTGCGACTGAAATGAATATAATAAACATGCTCGTCGCGCTGCGAAAGGATGTGCAGTATAGATCTTGATTCATCATGGCTGCCATCGTTGACAAAGACGATTTCATAGGATGGCGTTATCGCGCGCGCTGCATCCGATAGCCTGCGATGCAATTCGGGCAGATTCTGTTCCTCATTGAAAATGGGGACAACAATCGAGAGTTCAACGGTCTGTTGCGATGCCATGAATGATGTAGGTCTTGACGTTTTTAACGACTGGTTCAGATGTACAATAATAATGTTCCGCGAGATACTTCTCCATTTCCTGGTGACAAATCAGCACCGTATCGCCGGCTGCGAGTTCATCCTGCTTAACAATGTTCAGTTCTTGTCCTTGTTCGGTGCAGCGCTTGGCGTAATAGCGGGCGTGGGCGTCATACCCCCAATGCACGAGTTGATGGGCCGGTAATTCTCGCTTTCCGTCTAATACATCCCGCAGGTAATAACAGATGGCATAATTAGATTCATCCCATTCCTCTTCATGCGGTCGGTAGGTCGAGCTCTTTACGCGATGACAGGCGGGGTAAAACACCATAGCAGCCGCCGCAACGAGCACTGCTGATGTAAGACCGTGCGAAAAAAATCGCTTTTCAATGACCAACTTACCGATGTAAAACAATCCGTTCGCCGTCATCAACGACAGCCAGGGATAGACCGGCATGACGTACCACTCCAGTTTGGTGCCTGAGAAAGAGATCACAAGCAACTGAACCAGGGTAAGTAAAAAGGCATATTTCCACAGTAGCGTAAGCTTCGAATCGTTGGAAAATGTGATGAGCAATAAACTGGCAGGAAGCAGCCATATCCATGGGAAGAAATGATCCGTAAAGAGCATTTGGAAGTAATAGCCAAAACCGGCGGCATGTCCTTCGGTAGTTTGAGCGAAGCGCCCACCGAGTTCATTCTGCACCACCGCATTGAGGTAACCCGGCTGCAGGTGATTGCGAAATACGTAATATCCGCAGACGATGAAAAGAAATCCGGCAAGTCCTAGGTAGGTTGTTCGCAAGCGAAGCAACGGAATTAGCTGTTTTATGGCGATCAAAAAAATGAGGTATGCCGGAGCAAACAGCAAGGCGGCAATGCCCTTAGTGAGCACACCAAGCGTTAGGGCTGAGAAGAATTGGATTAAATGACGGCTTTGACGTTCCTCTCCGTATTGCCAAAGCGATAGACCGGCCCACGTCGTAAAGAGCGTCAGTAGCGCATCGAAATCGCCCGTACGCGTACCGTGTAAACGCACATAACCTGCTGCAGTGAAGAGAACAGCTGCGGCAATTAGCCCCAGATACTCTTGATGCAACCTGCGCTTGGCGAAATACCAAAGCATAAGACCGGTCATCAATGCTGCCAGCGCCGAGGGTAATCGCACTGCCAGTTCTGTCGGTCCCAAGATGGTCATGCATGAAGCCTGCATCCAAATGAGCAATGGCGGCTTTGTATTCCAGGTTTCCGGCTCACCGACGTAAGTTGTTACGAGCCAATTACCCGATTGCACCATTTCCATCGCATTGATGGCTTGACGTGCTTCGTCGTATTGACGCAGGGGCAACTTTTCGATGTGACCGAAAAGGAGGAATAGCCCCAAACCAAGCACAATCAATCGCGTGCTCCACGGAAGCAAGACCGTGTAAAACGATGTTGAATTGTTTTCGATGTGGCCAATTTACACATAATACATCCATCCGAATTTGCGTTACTTTGCTTTGAGAATGAAAACAAGGACAATCGGTTGGGCCTTAACGGCGCTGATGATGTGCAGCGTT
>CANHYZ010000374.1 GCA_947464885.1 Flavobacteriales bacterium | reverse complement strand
TGACCCGATTGAATACAAATTCATCAATGGTCCTTCATGGGATTTTCCTAATGAGACAATCAGCGGCCCTTGTGGTGCAGGCAATGGAAACCGTCTGGTTAACATTACTGATGCCAACACTGTTCTTCCGGTATACTGCTGGAGCTCATGCGACCCTTGCTCACAGCCTGTGGCAGTTACCTTCCATGTGGACATGAACGCTTCATGCGCAGATACATCGCCTGGTGTAAACTTGATGGGTACAGCAACGGATTGGGCAGCAGGTGCTCCAATGTCAGACGATGATGGTGACGGCATTTGGACATTGACCTTGAATCTTGCCGCCGGAAGCTATGAATACAAGTTCCGCATCGGTGATGGTGGATGGGAAGGTATTGGTAACCGTCAATTGACAGTTGTTGCTGAAACACCGCAGGAACTTCCTGCTGTTTGCTTCAATTCAGCCGAGCCTTGCGGCGCTGTTGTTGCTCCCGGTGATGTCACTTTCCAAATACGTCCGGGTGCGTTGACGTTGGACGCGGGTGAAGTAATGTGGGTAATGGGTGATTTTACGCAGCCTAACTGGCAGGATGGCGCACTCCAAATGGAAGACAACGATGGCGACGGTACATGGTCTGTAACGGTTCCACAGGTGTGCATCAGCTCAATCTTTTATAAGTTCCGCGCCGGTGCTCCTGGCGGTACTGATTTCACGGAAGAAACGGGTGATTTCTCAGAGATAGGCGGATGCGGTGTGAATAACGGTACGTTCAGCGACAACCGTCAGTTGGTTCGTACTGATGGCAACCCAATCACCGTTTGCTGGACGTTTGATACCTGCGAAGCATGTGCTCCTACTGCTGTGGAAGAAGCTCAAGTTGCGGCTAATCTTCAGGTTTACCCGGTTCCTGCTGAGGACCAGTTGAATGTAGCCTTCAACGTGATGGGCTCAGAGCGCGTGAAGCTGACTTTGGTGAACACCTTGGGTCAAGCCGTGATTGAAGAGAATCTCGGTTTGGTAAACGGTCAGAAGCTGGTTGTTTTGAATACCGAGAATATTGCCGGTGGCATGTATGCGCTTACGTTCTCTAACGGAGTGCAGACTCAAGTGGTTAATGTGATCGTTAAATAATTGAATCGGAAATAGTTGAGTGAATTTAATTTGCTCGAAACGGCCTCGGTAAAACCGAGGCCGTTTTCTTTGCAAGAATGTTCAAAGAAAAATTTTATCGGTATGCCTGACCGACTATATTTGACGGTTGAAACAAACATTAATCTGTATCCAAACCATAACAACTCATGAAGAGAGTATTACTTTTTATCGCCTTGATCGTTGGAAGTTATTCATTGACCAATGCTCAGGTGACCGGCATTTCTGTTGAGCCTTTTTTCACGGATAATGGCTCTGTTGCGAACTATCCTTCGGGCCATACAACATGGAGAATTTATGCCAATACCACAAACGCAACTGACCGTGTGACAACGGTTTCGGGTGATGCGAACAATCCGCTCTCCCTCTCAGTTGGTGGTCAGGGAATTTGGAATTTTGCTATTGGTGGTGCCACCGGTGATGCGGCTGGCTGTATTCTATACGCCTCCCAGCCCCTTGCCGAGTATGATTCGTACATGACCATCGGAATTACTTGCAATGGAGATGGCGCAGCGAATCCGGTTTACAAAGCGGAGGATGCCAACCAGTCATGGCAGAATCAGGCATTTGCTACAAGCCCTTATGCAACATCAAGCGAGTTTGTTGTGAATACCCCCATTGGAGGTGCTTGGTTCGTTCTTACCGATAACCCAAGCTGTATTGCCGGAACATCCAACAAGGTGCTTTTGGGCCAGATTACAACCGATGGTGACATCTGCGGTATTTTTAACCTGCAGGTTTTTCCAAACTATAGCGGTACAGGATCACAAGCCATTTCACAGTCGTTTGAATTCTCGAGCAACACAGGTTGTACTCCAGGCTGTACAGATTCGAACGCAATCAATTTCAATCAAGATGCAACGTATGACAATGGTCTTTGTCTGTTTGATTGCGACCTTGCATTGACTGTTGGCACGACAATCGACCCACTTTGCTACGATTCTAACGAAGGTTCTTTCGCTGTTACTGCAACAGGTGCACAAAGCTTTTACGAGTTTTTCGTGGATGGTGTTAGCCTCGGTGTATCAAGCGATGGTACTGAGTCAGTCGTTGGTCTTGGAAACGGTATCTACAACGTAATCGTTCGCGACACACGATTCGACAATCCATTGGCTAACCCGGGTGGACTTGTTTGCGAAGACACAGAATCTATAACCATCGAAACTACTGTAATCACCTTGAGTGGTAGCATTGGCCAAGCCATTGAATGTGCAGGTGACAATAACGGTTCAGTTTCTACACCGGCGGGCAGCTACGGCGGCGGAACAGGCAGCTTGTCATTCGCACTGTACACTGCAGCCGGAAATGCTGTGGTTGATGGAAATAACGATCCTGTAGTTTTGGATACGCCAAACTACACTGGTTTGACCGCAGGAACATATTACTTTGTTGCAACCGACAACAGCGGATGCTCAGCACAAGGAAACAACTTCAGCATCACAGCTCCTGCTGCAATCTTCATTGAGGCATCAGCTTTCGGAACAGGAGAATGCTACAACTCTACAGAGGTATCTAAAAACATCACATGGTTCGGTGGAACAGGTGACGTGAACTTCGCTCTGGTAAACGACGGTACATATCCAATCGACGGTGGCGTTTCTAACTTCACGGTAACAGTTCCGGTTGGTGAGAACACCATTTACGCTATGGATTCGAACGGTTGTACTGCTGAATATACGTTCACGGTTCAAGGTGCTCCTGCTATCATCATCGATGCACAAATCGATGGTCCTTCATGTAACGGAGATGTTGATGGTATGATTACGGTTGTTGCGGAGGGAGGCACTGGTGCTTTCACTTATAGTTTCAACGGTGAGGCTTATTCTGATGTGAATACCATTGGCGACCTTGGTAACGCAACAGTAGTTGTAAGTGTTCGTGACGCGAACGATTGCGAAGCTTCTCAAACCGT
>CANHYZ010000373.1 GCA_947464885.1 Flavobacteriales bacterium | reverse complement strand
TCGAACAAAATTCGACCTCGCTGTGATTGATCAAAACCCACAAAGTCGAAAAGTGAATCGAGATTCGGCTCGAGCTCTCCCCTACTCTTAGTGACCATCCATGCTCTGCGCAATGGCGCAATTGTAGGGTCATAGTACTGTGAGGTCACACGGTTTAAATCACGCGCCAAATCATACACCAACCCAAAGGCACGCGTACTGTCGTTGAATGCAAACACACTGTCCTTGCTGCCATAACGATTAATGCGCGATATAAGCGACTTTGGATCCAACACATTAAAGATTGACTCATAGATGGCGATGACAGAATCCATTGAGGCGGTGTAATCGGTTGAGTCGCCAACAACATCGATGGCATAGGGCTTACTGAAAAGCACACCTGTGTAGTAACGTCCTACCATTGGTTTTGGCTCCGGCTTATCCGTGCAGGAACTAATAGCCCACAAGAGGACGATCACAAACAACAAAACCTTATTGGTGAATGGCATGGCGCAAATTTAGGGAGTCGATGCGAATTTCGGACGCCGGGTGAGGTCGTGAAATTTTCAAAACGGCTGTCCGAGAACACCAATAATTGGCGAATTTCGTGACATGCGATTATGGATGTTCTTTCTGCTGCTTTGTGCCGGCGGCGCAAGCTTGGCTCAACAACCTTTGGCGCCACGATCTTTTAACGAAAACATCCACAGCATACAGGTGTATCCGGAGGGCAATAAGCTCGGCTATCCACTCATCGCGCTCGGGAGTGGCGAACGACTGGAGTTTCATTTCGACATGTTTGCCGATGAAATCGAATCGCTGCGTTTCGGGGTCGTGCATTGCGGCCATGACTGGAAACCGTCGTCGCTGGACTACCCGCAATACGTGAGGGGCTTCCAATCCGATCAAATCTCCGACATCGAATACAGTTTTAATACCCTCTTCGATTTCATCCACTATCAATTCAGCTATCCGACAGACATGAGTCAGCTAACGCTATCGGGTAACTATGCCATGATTGTGTATTCCGGAATGGATATAAATGATGAAGCCTCCCGATTGGTCGTCTATCGATTTGTGGTCTACGAACAGCAAGCCACGGTGAGAGCCAACGTGCACGCCAGCAGCATCATTGCGCAACGCTATACGCATCAAGAAGTCGATTTTGATCTCGCCCATAAAGGAACGTCCATCAACGACCCGATGCATGACATCCATGCACTCATTCTGCAGAACTTCAATTGGAAACGTTCTTCGAACTATTTGAAGCCCATCTTCATTCAACCCGACGTGCTGACCTTTGATTACTTCGGCGGCGAGAACACCTTTGAAGGATGCGCCGAATGGCGTTTTTTTGAGATGAAAGATTTGCGTTACCAAAGCAATCAAGTCGAACACATTGCACAGCTCGACGATGGCTATCATGTGTATCTGAGGCCGTGTGTTCCGGAAGGAAAACGAGCCTACAGCAGTTGGCAAGACATCAATGGCAATTTCCTGGTCAAGAACGATCAGGGTGGTGATGATAATCTAGAGGCCGATTACGTTTGGGCGCACGTCGTATTGCAGATGCCCGAAATTTCAGATGCTGCTGTTTTGATTGAAGGCGCATTCAATGCATATGAGAAGCCATTTCCGTGCACCTATGATCCGGGGCTGCGCGCTTACACAGCGAAACTACTGCTCAAACAGGGGTATTATAATTACCGTTTTCTATTGCGCGACAAGTATGTGAGCAACGATAACATCGCGGTGATTGAAGGCTCCCACGCTGCTACTGAAAACGACTACCACATCATAATCTACATGTATGACCGAACTATTGGAGCCGATCGCATTATTGCCGTGGCTGCGCAGTGAGTGCTTCATCAATGAACATAAAAAAGCCTGCAACAAAAACGTTGCAGGCTTTTTTATGCGTTGAATTATCTAACGGAACACGATTCCGTTCGATGCAATTCCACACGCGAAGGTCTTGATCAAACTTCCTGCTGTAGAATACACGTAAACATCGGATGGAGAAGTGAAATCAGAAATCGATGCACACCAAATCTCTCCCGTGTAGGGGTGAATACTCAAGCCGGTGCGTGATTCACTTATCAGCAAATTACCCGGGAAATCGCCGTTCACCAGATCATAGGCATAGACACCATTGTTCACGTAATAGAGCGTTGACTGATCCGGTGAAATTGCCAGTTGGCTGGGATGATCACCAATCAACCCAACTTGAATCTCCGCCACCACAGCATGCGAATTGACATCCACACGCACCAACTTGGCTGCGGAGTGGCCCGTCACTTCCCAGTTTTCATTGTAAAACGTTTCGCCTGCGCACAGCACCCATGCATAACCGAAAGTATCAAAAACCACACTCGTGGGTCTATGGCCGACCGTTACCGGAGCACTGGCCGTATTCGTAAGTGCATCAACGATGGTGATTGTGCTGTCGAGCAACCAACCACCCTCATTGCAGACCCATACTTCATTACCGTTCACAGCCATTCTTCCCGGACCGGTACCAACGGGAATACTTCCGGTTACTTCGTTAGACGAAAGATCGATTACTTCGACCGTACCGGTTGTGGAACCATTGCTCACATAGCCCTTTTGTGAGCCGGCCTGCACCATGTAACGAGGATACGACAGGCCTTCGATGTCGGCTTGAAAAGCCATAGTCTTCAGGTTAACGACTGTAACCTTCTGGCTGTTGTTCATGACAGCATATCCGTGCTCTCCTATAACACTAAAGCTTTGCATGACATCACCGAGCTCCACATTGTTGACCGCGTAATACACATCATTCGTGATTTGATCGCTCTCACTGATGTGTGTGATGGAGGCATTGTTCTGCAAAAACGCTCCTTCATTCACTACGTATGCACCGATTGAATAGCCGGCATCATTTGCAGGAGGAGGAGTCGTATCCTCGTCGTCCTTTTTACAGGAAGTAATAGCCGTCATTACGACCATTGAAAAGAAAAGTGTTTTGAGTTTCATCGCGCTCAATTGATTTAATCGAGAAGAATATGAATCTCCTCGGTTTGTTTTTGTTTTTGAATAAATGAACAGG
>CANHYZ010000372.1 GCA_947464885.1 Flavobacteriales bacterium | reverse complement strand
TGCTTGGGATATTTGTACCACGTTAAGCGATCGAATTCTTCTCCCGCAGTAACTCTTGACTGCGCGACCCACAACGTATCCTGGTGAAGCACCATCTGTCCTTCACCGTATGTTCGTCCAGCCGAATAAGTCAACGTAGAAACATCGGTCGGGGGGATGTAATAGCCAAAGCACTTCGGCCAATCCGGGCAACCCATGCCGCTGCCCGTCATGCGCACAATACTACCCGCAACAATGACCACAAAGGTCAATACCAGAGAAACGGTAGCGAGTTTTCGCGCAAGGGAAGTTAAGTTCATGAGATGCTTATACGGCCGCGCCGTTGCGACGTGATTGCAATCCGTGATAGTGCAGTACTTCCACCGACTTTACGTGGTATTTACCATCAGCAATACCTTGAACACATTGAATCAATTGCTGCTCGTTGAGCACAGCAGGATCGTATTCCACCTTGACGATATTCTCCGGACGTTGTTCCTCAAATTCAAGCTCTGTGCTTACAACGCCTGCTAAGGCTTGCAGGTCCTGTTGGATTTTTCCGCCGCAACCTTCTGCGCACATCATTCCTTCAATCGTCATTTTGGCAACCATTTTATTCACTTCCGAATCCAAATCGCGGTGAGTGATAACCGTCTCCGGAGCAGCAGGAGCAGCGGATTCCGAGCATGCAGCAAGACCAATGCAAAGACTCAATGCCACTAAAATCTTCTTCATATGTTCCATATAAATGATTGCGTAAAAGTAAGGCGTGTCAACCTTCAACGTGAGCTAACTTGCCCCCGCAATGAAGCAGCAAACCATCCAACCGATGCACATCGGCGCTATGCTTGTATTGGCACTCACCTGGGGTAGCTCCTTCATCCTGATGAAGCACGGATTGAAAGACGATGCGAATCAGCCCGTATTGGCGCCTTCACAATTAGCAGCATTGCGCATGGGGATTGCTTCGTTGGTATTACTTCCCGTGTCACTGAGAGCATTTCGGAAAATCAAAATCACCGACTGGAAATACCTCGCCATTGTCGGACTCATGGGGAGCGGAATTCCGGCCGTTCTTTTTACCACCGCACAGCAAAAACTCGACAGCGGTATTGCCGGCATTCTCAACACATTGACTCCCCTATTCACCCTGACCATTGGCGCGGTAGTATTTAAAAAAGGCGTTGCATGGCGACAGGCGCTGGGTGTATTCATCGGCATGACCGGAGCCATCAGCCTCATTGCGCTCAGGGGCGTCGATAACTCGGAGAACTGGGCTTACTCCATGCTCATCATCCTGGCTACGCTGTTGTATGGCATCAGCGTCAATACCATCTCTTCCAAAATCCCCCACATTCAGCCCCTGCACATCACCGCACTTTCGCTGCTGCTCGCGGGAATCCCCTGGACGATATATCTCTTTAACACCGACATCATCCACATCCTCAACCATCACCCGCACGGTATGACCTCCCTGAAATATGTATGCGTGCTGGCTATATTGGGCACTTGCCTGGCCAACATGCTTTATTTCTGGCTAACCCAACAAACAGGCCCCATGTTCGCCTCATCCGTGACCTACTTGATGCCAATTGTTGCGGTGTTTTGGGGGCTCGGTGATGGTGAAACTCTTGGTCTGTTGCACCTGGCAGCAGCCGCTTTCATCCTGCTGGGAGTCTGGCTCGTCAATAAAAAATAGGTCAGCCTCACCATTTTGAGGCCGTGGGATTTGGTAATTTAAACGGGTGTAACCTATATTTGCACCCCTCTAAAAAAATTTTAGAGGTAAATCATTAAAAATCAATACCATGTACGCTATCGTAGAAATAGCAGGGCATCAGTACAAAGTACAAAAAGATCAGCAGATCTTCGTGAACCGTCTTCAAACCGAAGAAGGTTCTAAGGTGACTTTCGACAAGGTTCTCCTTGTAGAAAACTCCGGGAAGATCACTGTTGGCGCCCCCGCTGTAGAAGGTATGAAGGTGACCGCTCACGTAGAGAAACACCTCAAGGGAGACAAAGTAATTGTGTTCAAAAAGAAGCGCCGTAAGGGTTACCAGAAGAAAAATGGTTTCCGCGCCTATTTGACCTCAATAAAGATTGAATCCATCGGTTAATAACATCATCAGCATCCTATAACACCCCAATACAATGGCACACAAGAAAGGTGAAGGTAAAGTAAAGAACGGCCGCGAATCGGAAAGCAAGCGACTCGGAGTGAAACTCTACGGCGGTCAAGTATGTATCGCAGGCAACATCCTCGTTCGTCAGCGCGGTACACGTCACAATGCCGGTCTCAACGTTGGCATCGGTAAAGATCACACGCTCTTCGCGTTGGTACCCGGTACTGTTGAATTCCGCAAGAGAAAAGACAACAAATCATACGTTTCGGTTATTCCTGCATAAGGCGCAGCCGGGCGATTTTACACGATTAACTCCCGCTCTCGCCACGACGAGGTCGGGAGTTTTTTATTTTCACATCCCATAAGCTTTACATACCATGCTATCGGCTCAACACCTCCGCGATAACCGCGACACTATCGTCGCAGCGCTCACCAAAAGAAACAAAGACTTCAGCGAGCAAATCGACCGCGTGATCGCGCTCGATGAAACACGTCGAAAAACACAAAACGAACTCGACAACAACCTCGCTGAGGCCAACAGACTTTCCAAAGAAATTGGTGATCTCTTCAAAAGCGGGAAAAAGGATGAAGCCGATGCTGCCAAACCGAAGGTAGCAGCATTGAAGGAAGCCGCAAAAGCGCTTGAGACTGCGCTTCAGGAAACTGAAGAAGCGCAAAAACAATTACTCTATACCATTCCCAACGCACCTCATGCGACGGTGCCGCAAGGCAAAACGGCCGACGACAATGTTGAGGTCTTCAGCTGGGGAAGCCAACCAACCTTGAGCGAGGGCAAAAAACCGCATTGGGAATTGATCGAAGAATACGACCAGATCGACTTCGAACTCGGCACCAAAATCACCGGAGCCGGATTCCCCGTATACAAAGGACAAGGCGCACGCCTGCAACGTGCTCTGATTAATTTCTTTTTGGATGAAGCCACCAAAGCC
>CANHYZ010000371.1 GCA_947464885.1 Flavobacteriales bacterium | reverse complement strand
ATTTCGATGAGGGGAGCTATGCACCTTCACGTTTGATGCTAGTGCTTGACAAGAGTGGATTGTATAGTTTTCAGGTGGCGCACCCCGAGTGGGAGCGTTTCATTGGAGGCTTGCTGCGCATGTACGGTGGTCTGTTTGATCAGTTTGTGGTGATACGCGAGAGCGAAATCGCCACGCAATTGAAAACAGGCTTTGCAGATGTGTCGCAGAAGCTACAGCAGCTTGCTGCGCTAGGTGTGGTCGACTATGAACCGCAAACCGACAAGCCTCGCATCACTTTCCTTGCACCACGTATGCGTGAAGAAGACGTGCGAATACCTAAGGAGGTCTATGACCAGCGCAAGCAAGGTGATGAGCAGCGTTGGCATGCTATGGAGAACTATCTGCGTCGAGACATTTGCCGCAGCGTTCAACTGTTGCGTTACTTCGGTGACGATTTTCCCAAGCCATGTGGTCACTGTGATGAATGCCGCAACGAGGAGCGCATCAAGCGCACGTCAAAACTCATGGGGCAGCTTGATGAAGACTTATTTCGTTTATTGTTGGCTTCGCCGCTAACTGTGGAGGCCGCGGTCAAATCACTTTCGCAATACGATCCGGAGGAAGTGGTTGAGTTCATCCGTCGCAAGCTTGATGTGCAGGAGTTGGTGATGGATGAACAAGGGAGGTTGTGTTTGCCTTGATCAACTGTTCACTGCCGGCAAGAAATAAATTCCAATGCTTTTTTAATTGGTGCATTCGTGTCCTACCTATTTCGTTTATTGCTGGCTTCGCCGCTAAGTGTGGAGGCCGAAGTCAAATCACTTTCGCAATACGATCCGGAGCAAGTGGTTGAGTTCATACGTCGCAAACTCGATTTGCAGGAGTTGGTGATGGATGAACAAGGGAAGTTGTGTTTGCCTTGATCAGCTGTTCACAGCCGGCAAGAAATATATTCCCATGCTTTTTAATTCGTGCATTCGTGTCCTACCTATTTCCAATTCGGTAGCTTTGCCCCATGTCATTTCCCAAAATTATTCTTAAGCCCGGTAAGGAACATTCGTTGAAGCGTTTTCATCCATGGGTATTTAGCGGTGCCATAGCGCGTGTAGAAGGCACGGCGCACGACGGCGATATCGTAGAAGTTTGCGACAACAATGGTACATATCTCGCCACCGGTCATTGCGCCGATGGTTCCATCACCGTGCGTGTATTTTCATTTGAAGGTTACGACGGCAGTGACACGTTTTGGCAAGCGAAACTTCAAAACGCGTTCGATCTTCGAAAAAGGTTGGGATGGGTCGATAATGCCGATACGACCATTTACCGTTTGGTGCACGGCGAAGGTGACGGACTACCGGGGTTGATTATCGACATTTACGGCAGCACGGCGGTAATCCAAACGCATAGTTCAGGTATGTTCGAGCAGCGCGCCGTTATAGCAAAGGCGCTCATGAATATCTACGGAGGAAAGTTGCTTGCGGTCTATGATCGCGGCGATGAGAAAGTAGGAGGGAAGGGCACCGGTACCGCAGGTGAATACCTGCAAGGTTCGAAACAAGACAGTGTTGCCCGTGAGCATGGTTGTTTGTTTGACGTGGATTGGGAAGGCGGACAAAAGACGGGCTTCTTCATCGACCAGCGCGAGAATCGGAAATTGCTCGGAGAGTTTTCGAAAGGGAAAAAAGTACTTAATACGTTTTGCTATACTGGCGGATTTTCAGTCTACGCATTAAAAGCCGGCGCCACGTTGGTGCATAGTCTCGACAGCAGTCAGAAAGCGCTCGACTTGGCGGTAGTCAATGCTAAAATCAACGGCTTTGAAGCGCCAATTCACGATGTCATCAAGGCCGATGCGGTGGAGTATTTAAAGCAATTGAATGAAGATTACGATGTCATTGTGCTTGATCCGCCGGCGTTTGCAAAGCACATGAGTGCGCGGCACAAGGCGGTGCAGGGGTATATCCGCATCAATGAAGCGGCTATTCGTCAGATCAAACCGGGCGGCATCATCTTCACGTTTTCATGCTCGCAGGTCATCGATAAAAAACTCTTCCACGACAGTGTAATGGCTGCGGGCATCAATGCGCGTCGCAAGGTGCGTATTCTGCATCAGTTGCATCAGCCCTCAGACCACCCGGTGAGCATCTATCATCCGGAAGGAGAATATTTGAAAGGACTCGTGATCGAAGTAGAATAACATGGAACTGAAACCGTATCGAATCGACATCCGATTTTCTGATATTGATGTCATGGGGCATGTCAACAATGCCACCTACTTCACCTACGCCGAGCAAGCGCGTATCTATTTCTTTCACCAGCTGGTTGGCGATGAATGGAACTGGAACAAGCAAGGCATTCTCGTGGCACACAACGAAATGGATTATCTGCAGCCGATTCATTTCAACGATAAGGTGGATATCCACGTCTTCTGCAAGCACATCGGCAACAAGAGCTACACGCTCGGCTATCGATACATGCGCGGGGAGCAATTATGTGCCACCGGTGCATCGGTGCTGGTGTGCTTCGACTATGAGGAGCGCAGGACGATGGAGGTGCCGGAGCGGTGGCGCACGCTCTTATCAGAGCTCATCCAAGGATAGTCTGTGTTGGTGGACGCACAGCAGTGCGTCCTTACCCTCGACCTCTCGAGGTCTTGCGTGTGAGCACTGAGTGTTGGACTCTTGTCTAGGTGGACGCACAGCAGTGAGTCCTTACCCGCGCGGTTAGGCAGAGGTCTAGTGTGGTAGCTCTATGACGAGGACTTGGCGAGGGTCGATCACCAACTCTTTTGTCACCTCTAGCTCTCGCCGGCTTAGGATATCGCGCCCAACTTTTGCTTTACCCAAGCGTTCGCTGAAGCGACTCAGGTTGAGCGTATGTGCTTTGTCGTTGCCGTTATACACGCACATCACGGTGTGCTTGTCGTCGTAGCGGAAGTAGACGTAAGTGTTTTCTTCCGGAACGAACTGCATGAGTTTCGAGTTGCCAAACCACGTGTTCGCTTTACGCCAGGTGCCCAGGATAGCGCAGAAATCGAAGGCTTCTTGTTCTTGCCTGGTGCGACCGGAAGAAGTGAAT
>CANHYZ010000370.1 GCA_947464885.1 Flavobacteriales bacterium | reverse complement strand
TGATGATACGAGGAGGGTCGTTTCCCCCCTCTCCTCTGGAGAGGGGTCGGGGGTGAGGCCTCTTCGCTACGACTACAACACCATGCCCGGATGGGCAGGATCATCGTGGTACTTCCTGCGCTACATGGATCCCAATAACTCCAGCGTATTTGCCGATCGCCAAAAAATCGACTACTGGAATCAAGTGGACTTGTATATGGGTGGAGCAGAACACGGGACAGGACACCTGCTCTATTCTCGCTTCTGGACCAAAATCCTCTTCGACCTGGGCTATATCGGATTTGACGAGCCCTTCAAGAAAATGATTAATCAGGGGATGATTCTCGGCCGCAGCAATCACGTGTACCGCATCATGGGCACAAACAGATTTGTTTCTGCTGAGCTGAAGGATCAATACGAAACGCAACAACTCTATGTCGACATTCACATTGTCGATAATGACATACTCGATACAGAAGCCTTCAAAAAATGGCTTCCGGAATACGCCGATGCTGAATTCATCCTCAACGAAAAAGGACAATACACCTGCACTTGGGCCATCGATAAAATGTCGAAGCGCTGGTTTAACGTTGACAACCCCGATGAGCTTTGCGAAAAATACGGAGCCGATACGTTGCGCTTGTACGAGATGTTTCTGGGTCCTGTGGAGCAAAGCAAACCTTGGGACACGAAAAGCATCAATGGCGTACATAATTTCCTCAGAAAATTGTGGCGCCTGTTCCATAATCAAGAAAATGTTTTGAGCATCAGTGAAGAATCGGCGAACAAAGAAGAACTGAAAACACTGCACAAAACGATCAAGAAAATCACTGAAGATTTGGATCGCTTCTCCTGGAACACCTGCGTGAGTGGCTTTATGATTTGTGTGAATGAATTACAAGAACTCAAGTGCACGAAGCGCGAAGTTTTGGAGCCGCTTGTCATCCTCCTGTCTCCATTTGCACCGCACATCGCTGAAGAACTTTGGCAAAAGTTAGGGCACACAGCGTCCGTCACTCAGGCGACATGGCCTGTATTCGATGAGTCCAAAATGAAAGACGACTCGTTTGACTATCCCGTCTCGTTCAATGGTAAAACCCGCTATTTCTTGCCCATGGGAATTGAGCTTTCTGCCCAAGATGTTGAAGCCGCGGTTCGTGCCAACGAGCAAACCGAAAAGTACCTCGATGGGAAGCCGATCAAGAAAATCATCGTGGTACCCAAGCGTATCGTAAACGTTGTGGTGTAATGTTTGTGAACGCATAAATATGAGAACATCACTGCGCACCAAAATCTACCTGGCCATGCTGGCCATGATATTGGTTTCGTTCGCAGTGACTTTTACACTCACCATCTTCGACCATTACGAGCACAACGACGAGGATAACGATCGCCGTTTCATTGATAAGGAAGAATCCATTCGCGCCTCGATGGAGTATTTCCTGAATCAACAAGGCGGCTACATTTCACCTGATTCCGTAGTCTCGGTTTTTAGTGATAAGGTGTGTGAACTAAGCGATGTGCACGATGTGTTCATTGCGTTATTCGATTTGAAGGGACGCTACCTCATCTCTTCGAATTTCGTCGAAATGGATACGCTCCATGTGCCGGAAACCGTCAACTACTCCATCCTCAAACAACTTTCCACCGGAAACGAGCGCGCCTATATCGATCAGAATTTTGGTAAAGGACAATACGCGCTGGCCTACTGGTATTTCCACGACAGCAAGGGTAAGCCCATGTTGATTGCCAACGTGGTTTATGAAAAATCCTACGACCGCATCAGTGAATTGAAAATCACCTTGAAGGAAATCAGCACGGGATACATTCTTCTTTTCCTGGTGGCAGCGGCCATGGCGTTTTTGCTGTCGCGCAACATCACGCGCTCGCTGGACATCATAACCAAACGCATTCGCAAAACAAAACTCGGACAGTACAACGAGCCCATCGAGTGGCAGAATTCAGACGAAATCGGAGAGTTGGTCAGCGAATACAACCGCATGCTCAAACAACTCGAGATAAGTGCGCTGAAATTGGCTCAAAGCGAGCGGGAAAGCGCGTGGCGAGAAATGGCGCAGCAAGTGGCGCATGAAATTAAAAATCCGCTTACCCCGATGAAGCTCCGAGTGCAGCAGCTGGAGCGCACCTGGAAAGAAAAACCGGAAGAATTCAACGGCCGATTACATGCATTTTCGGAGAGCATGATTGAACAAATTGATGCGCTTGCGCGCATTGCGAACGAGTTCTCTCACTTTGCCAAAATGCCCAAACCTAACCTTGCTCTCGAAAACCTCGATACCACGCTTCATTCGGTGATTGAACTGTTTGATAATGTTCAACAGGTCAAAATTACGTATCGCGCACAACTACTTCATCCGGCATTGGTTCTTGTAGATAAAGACCAACTTATTCGCGTGTTGAATAACCTGTTGAATAACGCCATACAAGCCATTCCCACCGGTCGCGATGGCGAAATCGACGTTTGCCTGCGCGTATCCGAACACCATGTTATTGTTCGCATTCAGGACAATGGAGTAGGCATCACGCAAGAAAACAAACAGCGCATCTTCGTGCCGAATTTCACCACCAAATCAAACGGAACAGGATTGGGGCTCGCCATGGTTAAAACAATTGTAGAGCAAAATCAGGGTAGCGTGTTCTTCAGAAGCAAAGAAGAAAAGGGAGCATCTTTCTTTATCTCGCTCCCACGCCAATCTTAATTGCAAACAACCTTGTATTTTTGGCCGCTATGCAAGAAAACAAGGCGTTACCGCTAAAGCTGGAACATTATTTCGATCGCTTATGGCCCATCTGCCGAAGCATCACCGGTGAAGGTTTACGAGAGTCGTTGCACATGCTGCGTGAAATCCTACCGCTGGAAATTCATGAAGCAGCCACCGGAAAGCAGGTTTTTGACTGGACGATTCCTTCCGAGTGGAACATTCAAGATGCCTATATCCTTTCGCCTGATGGCCGACGAATCGCAGAGTTCAAAAAAAACAATCTGCACGTTGTCAATTACTCGATTCCTGTCAATAAAAAAGTGAGCTGGGAAGAACTGGAAAAACACTTGCATCACATTC
>CANHYZ010000369.1 GCA_947464885.1 Flavobacteriales bacterium | reverse complement strand
CATCCAAGTGGATGGTTGGGATGGCGAATTCGGCCCCTTCGTGCTTTCGGTAAGCACAGGACAACCCACCGCGTTGGTCAATTTCATTCATGTCAGCGGAGATGCCGCTCTGGCGTTGGTTGACGTTCGATTGGATGGTGAGTTACTACTCGACGATTTTGCATTCCTTACCTGCTCGCAGTATTTACCGATTGACGCGACAGGCCCGCACACCATCAGCATTCACCCGCCAACCAGCATGGATGCAACCGATGCAATTATTGCGTTAGAAGCAAACCTAAACGCCGCACTCAATTATGAAATCGCTGTGGTGGGTCAATTGAATGAAACAGGGTTTTCTCCGTATCAACCTTTGCAGGCTGTCGTTTTCGAAGGAGCACAACTCTATTCCACACAAGCCGGTTCTATCCCCTTGCACTTCCTTCATGGCGTTAGCGATGCACCGAATGTTAACCTGGTCGACAACAACGCAACTACTGTATGTAACAACCTTGGCTATGCTAGCTTCAATAGTGAAGGCTATCAGGCGTTCTCTGAAAACTTCACGGTATCGCTTTCGGATGCTGCCGGAAATGCGCTCGGTTTAGTATACTGCATTCCCGCTGCCTTCGCAGTAGATTTCGGCCTTGGCTTTACCATTGTCGCAGCCGGCTTCGTAAATCCTCAGGCAAACAACAACGGCAACCCCTTCGGATTTTATCTGGTTGATTGGTCAACGGGCGAACTCATTCCTCTCGAACAAGGTGCGTGTCAGTTTCCCGACAACGACAACATCTGCACGGCAACAGAGCTTATCCTAAATGCCCCTGAAACCATGGGCGATAATTCCTTTGCAACCCTAGAAGAAAATGAAGTTTCTCCCGTTAATCTGCCCGGGAACGACCCCGAAAGCGATTGCATCACGGCTTGGTGCGATGGAACTCTTGACAATACACTTTGGTATTCATTTACTGCAGGTGCTTCCGGATGCGTGGCCATCAACACGTGTTTCGACGATGGCGTCATTGATACCCAAGTCGCATTGTGTGAAGTTGATGATTGCACGAATCCTTCAGTCATTTCGTATCTGGCATCAAACGATGACATGGTTGATCCCTGCACGGGGAATACCTACTCATCCTACCTGGAATACTGCGGATTGACCGCGGGTGCAACGTATCACATACAGGTCGACGGTTATGATGGCGAACTCGGTGTTTTCTATATTCAAGTTATGGAGCCTATGCGAGTTGAGGATACCGACGACCTTCAATTCGAGAGCTATCCGAATCCTGTGTCCGACCGTCTATACCTGAAAGGAATTGCAACAGGTTCCAACATTGAACTCTGTTCCATTATGGGTAAAGTGATTAGCTCTAGCTTCTATACTTCCAACGGAATTGACACATCAACACTGCCGTCAGGAAGCTATTTCGTTCGCGTTCAATCGGAAGGAAACTGGAAGACAAGTCCATTCATTAAGTTTTAACAACGCGCTATCAAATTGGCCAGGAAGCTTTGGGGACATCGCCCAGAGCACCTTTTGTTCCGGAGAGCCATTGGTAATAACCGGCAATACCAATCATTGCCGCGTTATCGGTGCAATACTCAAACGATGGAATGAAGCCCTGCCATCCTTGCTTGTTGCAGCGTTGCGTGAATTTTTCGCGCAATGCCGAATTAGCTGAAACGCCTCCGGCCAAGGCAAGATGCTTAACGCCTGTATGCAACGCAGCAGCCTCGAGTCTGGCGAGGAGATAATTCGTTACTACATGCTGATATGAGGCACAAATGTGATCCATCTCGCGTTCGATAAATCCACTATCCTCTTTCTGACGATCACGCAAGAAATAAAGCAGATTCGTCTTCAAACCACTGAAGCTGTAATCAAAGCCTTTTAGTTGCGGGGTAGTAAACGTGTACTTCAAAGCATCACCCAACTTCGCTCGCTTATCGACCCATGGTCCCCCGGGATAAGGTAATCCAAGCACCTTCGCAGCCTTGTCGAAGGCCTCACCTGCGGCATCATCAATGGTTTGACCAATGACTTCCATATCCATTACCGAACGCACCAACACAAGCTGTGTATGACCGCCGCTCACGGTGAGGCATAAAAATGGAAATTCAGGAATCGGATCTTGCGAATGATTGCGAATGAAATGCGCCATGATGTGCGCTCGCATGTGATGCACCGGAATGAGCGGAACATCCAGTGCCATTGCCATGCTTTTGGCAAATGATGACCCCACCAATAAAGCGCCCATCAATCCCGGACCTTGCGTGTAAGCTATTGCCGTAAGTTGATTCTTGGTTATGCCGGCTTCGTTGATTGCACGATCAACAACGGGAACGATATTTTGCTGATGCGCTCTGCTGGCTAACTCCGGCACCACTCCGCCGTAGCGCTCATGAACCTGCTGCGTAGCAATGACGTTGGAAAGCACACGATCCTTGTGCAACACTGCTGCCGATGTTTCATCGCAACTTGATTCTATGGCCAGAATGAAAACAGAATCACTCATGGCGCCTGCGTTGAATCAGGGTAAACCATCAATCGATCGAAGCCTTCGGTTGACGCACTTTGCAAGTTCTTGTCGACGTTGTAGAGCATGAACGACTCAATCTTGGAGGTCTCGTTCTTCGCATAGTAATCCGAGGCGCGCTCCAATCCCATGATCATAAACGCTTCACTAAAGACTTCAGCCTCGACAAGCGATGGAGCCTGTATGCCCACATACACAAGCTCATTGTCGACGGGATAACCGTAGGTTGGATCAATCATCGACAGCTTATCCTGTGCCGATCGATACGCAAAAGCGCCCCGTGGCAAACGAATGAATTGATCCGCAGAATCAACACCAATGCCCATCGGAATAATGGCAAGGGTATCCACCGTATTTCCTTCACAGATGATACTATGACCATAGGTAATCCTAAACTGGGCAACCTTTCTGTCGCGCAGAATTTGTGCAACCTGATCCAATGCCGCCGCTGCTGCAATTGCCGTAAAATCAAATTCAGAACGCACATCGGGTTTTCTAATCTGCGTTTCGCTGTAGCGATACCCATCCAACGTGAGTTCGTTCAT
>CANHYZ010000368.1 GCA_947464885.1 Flavobacteriales bacterium | reverse complement strand
TCCTTACTCGGAGCACTGCGCGCTTCCTCGCAAATGATCTCGTATGAAGTAGCAATGGGCCTCGCGCTCATCGCCTTGGTCATGATGACCGGAACGTTGAGCCTTGGAGAGATTTCGCGTCAGCAGGATGCAGGTCTCGCAAACGTGGTCTACCAACCACTGGGTTTCCTCATCTTCATCATCTGTGCGTTTGCTGAAACGAACCGTGCGCCGTTTGACTTACCTGAGTGCGAAAGCGAATTGGTAGGAGGTTACCACACGGAGTACTCTTCGATGAAACTTGGTCTCTTCCTGTTCGCGGAGTATATCAACATGTTCATCAGTTCGGCAGTAATGGCAACGCTCTACTGGGGTGGCTACAACTTCCCATTCCAGCACGAGTTGGGATTGGAAGGAAATACGCTCGCTATTCTGCAAACCGTCGCTCTGTTTGCTAAAATCGTCATCTTCATTTTCATTTTCATGTGGGTGCGCTGGACGTTGCCACGCTTCCGCTATGACCAACTGATGCATTTGGGATGGCGCGTATTGTTGCCCCTTTCCCTGGCCAACATTTTCATCACAGGCATCGTGATGTACCTCATGGGAAAATTGAACTAACAGAACAACCACTGCATTACACCATACAATGGCATTAACGAATCGATCGAAAACAGTCACCGTAAGAGAACTCACCTGGAGTGAGAAACTCTACCTGCCTGCTATTTTCAAAGGAATGATGATCACATTCAGTCACTTGTTTAAGCGCACACCGACCATCAAGTATCCCGATGTTAAGCGCGAAATCGCTCCGGTGTATCGCGGACAGCACGTATTGAAGCGCGACGAGGCGGGCGCTGAACGCTGCACTGCTTGCGGATTGTGCGCCGTAGCATGTCCGGCAGAAGCCATCACCATGGAATCGGCCGAACGTAAGAAGGGCGAGGAAAACCTTTTCCGTGAAGAGAAATACGCCAGCATCTATGAAATCAATATGCTGCGTTGCATCTTCTGCGGGTTGTGCGAAGAAGCGTGTCCGAAAGAAGCCATCTTCCTTACCGACCGCATCGTACCATCCTCCTTCACCCGTGGCGAAGAGGTTTTCGGTAAAGACAAGCTTGTGGAATCAAAAGAAAATCCGATTGATGTCACCAAGCGCCAACGCCAGGAAGTCATCGATTTCAAAAAAGACAAGCGTCACTATCACAATCGCACGTTCTTGGATGCTAAGCCGATTGCGAAAAACCACCATTAATCACTAAACCACCAATTCCAAAACCATGCTCTCCGAATATGCCTTCTGGTTTCTATCGTTTGTTGCCGTGTTCAGCGCTGCGGGAATGATATTCACCAAGAACCCTGTATATAGTGTGCTATCGCTGATCATTACATTCTTTGCGGTAGCCGGTCATTACTTCTTGCTCGGCGCACAGTTTCTGGCAGCCGTTCACATCATCGTGTATGCCGGTGCTATTATGGTACTCTTTCTCTACGTGATCATGATGCTTAACCTCAATAAACTCGAGGAAGAAAAACGCAATCTTTGGTCGAAGGCACTCGGTGTTGCAGCCGGTGGCATTCTGATGTTCGTGCTGCTTGCAGCCGTGCAACGTACCGATGAGCTTAACAGTATTACCGCAGGCACATACAACGCGGATATGGGTTCAACCCAAAACCTCGGCAATGTGCTTTACCGCGAATTTCTTCTTCCCTTCGAATTGGCCAGTGTATTGTTCTTAGGAGCAATGGTTGGTGCGGTTTACTTATCTAAAAAAGATCTTGCCTGATGGAACTCTATCATAACATCACAATCAATCACTACCTGGCCCTGTCTGCCGTGCTGTTTGGCATGGGAGCGCTAGGAATACTCTTTCGGAGAAATGCCATCATCATGTTTATGTGCATCGAGCTTATGCTGAATGCCGTCAATATTTCGCTGGTCGCGTTTTCGAAAATGTGGAATCATACCGATGCACAAGTGTTCGTGTTTTTCATCATGGTCGTTGCCGCAGCAGAAGTTGCCGTGGGCCTCGCAATCCTGATGATGCTCTACCGCAACACGCACACCACCGATACGTCAGTGCTTAACAAATTGAAATTCTAATCGGCATGGAAAAACTCGTTACACTCATACCGCTATTTCCGCTCGCCGGATTTTTGTTCATCACGTTTCTCGGCAAAGGTCTTTCGAAGAACTTAATTGGTGGCGTTGGCTCAGGTGCTATCCTTCTTTCCTTCATTGTCTCTGTGTTGGTGTTCACGACCCAAATGCACGGCGCGCACCCGACAGTGGTGAAGGCCTTCGACTGGATTACTGCCGGATCACTCGACATCGATATTTCTTTCTTGGTGGATCCACTTTCGGCTATCTACCTGCTGTTCATCACCGGTGTTGGTTTTCTGATTCACCTCTACTCCATCGGCTACATGCATGAAGATGAAGGTTTCAATCGCTTCATTGCCTACCTCAATCTCTTCATCTTCTTCATGCTGATTCTTATTCTGGGCGACAGCTACCTCACCATGTTCGTAGGTTGGGAAGGCGTTGGTCTGTGCTCATTCATGCTCATCGGATTCTGGTACAAAGACATGAAGAACAATGACGCCGCGAAGAAGGCGTTCATTGTAAACCGTATCGGTGACCTCGGATTGATTCTCGGTATGTGTCTGCTCTTCGCTTACAGCGGCACCTTGCGTTATGATGAACTTTTCATTTCGGGGCGCGCTATCGGCGGATTACCAACCGATGTGGCCACTGCCATTGGTATTCTGCTCTTCATTGGAGCGATGGGTAAGAGCGCACAAATTCCGCTGCATACCTGGCTTCCTGACGCTATGGCGGGTCCAACGCCGGTATCGGCACTGATCCACGCTGCCACGATGGTAACGGCCGGTATTTACATGGTGGCTCGCAGCAGCAACCTCTACGCAATGACAGAGACCGCGGGTGATCTCATTATGTGGGCCGGTATCCTGACCTCTTTACTCGGAGCAACGATTGCCCTTACTCAAAACGATATCAAAAAGGTACTCGCCTACTCCACCGTATCGCAACTGGGACTCATGTTTGTAGCCCTTGGTATGGGCGCCTACAG
>CANHYZ010000367.1 GCA_947464885.1 Flavobacteriales bacterium | reverse complement strand
TTAGACGTAATGGAAACACTCTTGTCATCGAAAAACGTTTGCTGATAAACCATGCGCACATAGCCCCCGACTTCAGAACGCGATTTCTTTCCGGGGGTAATGATATTTCCTTCGGCATCATATACCGCCTTGTCTACGCCAAATGCACCGGCGTTCGCAAGGTCCGTATTATTTACAATCGTGTTCTTGGAGGTGATGGGCGCAATGAATGCTGTTAACTTATCGCTCGGCTTGTAATCCATACCAATAGCAGCCAGCACATAGGCAGGCGCTAATAGGTCGGAGATCCTTAGTGAGTCGTTGGGGTAGTTGTAACCCGCCGTCATCTGTGTCTTGAAGTTGACCAATCCGGCGTAATACCACTTGGATGAGGCCTTTCGACCATATTTCGAGGTAAAGTCGACCTTGTCATCTGTTTTGATGAAATCCGCATCCTTACCCTGCTTCAACAAGCCATAGCCGAGGTCGAGCATGGTGTCCCAGGAATCTTTTTCGCTTTTGTATTTCGCAAAGATGTTGACAAGTCCTCCGATAGCGACGGTGTTTTGACCACCGGCGGCCCAGTTCGTAAACGAGGCCTGAGAGATACTTAGCCCTAACACTCCTCCCGTTTTCCAACCCATGATGGAGTCCTTGGAAAGGGTGCGTATGGCCTTTTCGGCATCGGTTGTTTGGGCATTCAGCACGCCCATGGATGCGCAAAGGAGCGCACATGCGAAGAGCAGTTTTGTTTTCATGGGGCGAATATAACGTTTGACACCAAACCCCAATAGCCTGACCTAGGGGAGAATAATCAAGGTGTCTTCTACACGCCCATATGCAGCAAAGACACCCAATGCCCCACCTTCCATATTGCTGATAGGATTGTCGGGGGCCGCCGAGAACGGACTGCCCGCATCGGCCGATGCAGCTGAAACAAACGTCTCTAAGAAGGTGTACACAGGAGCGTCCATCGTGAGAAGCGCAACGTAGGCGGTGTCTCCCTGCTTGTAGGTCTGATTGAAAATCGGAATTTCGATGTAGTTGCCGTTAGTGAGTTCATCATCAAACAACTGCAAATCTTCCAGGTTGTCCTTGAGATTGCCATTGCGCGCATAGACCGCTCGGTAGTAATTGCGGGCAGAGGGATCCTGGAAATTCAGGAACACATTGAACCTGGGCGGTCCCTCCGGTGGCGGACCGAAAAGATTTTGTTCCGGACGAATGGTGAGCGAATCCAGTACTACAGATTCCGGCAAAAAGGCAGAAGCCGTGAAGGTTTCACCATTGGCGCGCACTGTTAAGCGGTAGGTTGAATTGCTTAAGGCATTTATGCCTTGTAATTTGTAGTAACCATCAGCGATGTGCTGCAACGATTGGGTAGTTCCGTCGGGCAACGTCAGTTCAACATCGGCATTGGTCACCGCCTCCGGTTTTGAGGTATCGAAAAAGCTCGTGGTACGCGAAACACGCACTACCACACTGTCGACCCCTTGAGTCACGGAGCCTTCAATGACATACTTACGGTCGGCATCGCGCAGTTCAATATCAATCACGTCCTGACAAGACGCCAACAATAGCGTCGCCCATGTGAGTATAATAAAGCGTTGGAAGTTTCTCATCGGACTAGAACTTAAAATTATAGGTTACGCTTGGCACAATGCGGAAGAGCGTGGTGCGCACAGCTTCGGTCTGCTCGGGATTGTCCTCGTTTTGTTGAAACGTAATGGCGTAGGCATTTCTGCGGGCATAGGCATTGTAGGCCGAGAAATTCCAGGAGGATTCGAATTTGGGGTTCTTGGTTTTCGCGTCAACCGTGACACCAATGTCTAAACGATGGTATTCCGGCATGCGGTATCCGTTGCGCTCCGTGTACAATGGCACCGTGATGCCTTCAATTTCGTATTTCCCGGAAGGGAAGGTAACCGCAGCTCCTGTATAATAAATCCAGTTGGCCGATAGCTTCACGCGCTTGTTGAGGGTATACATGGCTACAATCGCTACATCATGGATGCGGTCTTGCTTGGCCGGAAACTCAGAGCCGTCGTTGATAGCATCGAAGGTGCGCAAAGAGCGCGACCAGGTGTAACTGACCCAACCGGTGAGCTTTCCGGTTTGCCGACGAAACAAAAACTCAACACCATAGGCGCGTCCCTTACCAAATACCAATTCACCCTCTGCCTGGTCATTGAAGAATAAATTGGCACCGTTGCGGTAGTCGATGGCATTGCGCATGATTTTATAGTAAGTCTCGACGCTGAGCTCATAGGTGTTGTCCTTGAAATTTCGGAAATAACCGATGGACGCTTGATCACTGGTTTGCGGCTGAATGTTGTTGCTGCTCGGAACCCAAATATCTGTGGGCTGCGACGAGGTAGAGTTCGACAGTAAATGCAAGTATTGATACGAACGATTGTAGGACGCCTTCACCGAACTGTTGCGCTTTAAATCATAGCGCAATGCCAGTCTTGGCTCAAAACCGCCATAGGTCTTAATCGTTTCCCACTTGTCGTAATCCTGAGATGTAAGTACGTTTCCGTTTTCGTCAAATGTGTAAGCCGTTCCCTCGCCCATGTAATCGAAGAAGGAATAACGCAAACCAATTTGCAGACCGACACGTTCATTGATGCTCATGTCGTCTTGCACATACACTGCACTCTCCAGGGCGTATTTGTTGGTCAGCTTCAAATCGCTGAATGACGCGATATCACTGGTGATCTAGCCCGGCACAAACGTGTGGTGAATGGCGTTCAGACCGAATTTAATCTTATGATTGGGATTGGGGAAGAACGAGAAGTCTTGCTTGAAATTGACATCCTGAATAGAGGATGAAAACTTGATTTCGCTCCCGCTCGGACTGAACGAAAAGCGATAGCTGTAGTCGCTATAGATAAGCGATGTATTGGAAAACAGCCTGTCGTTGAAGATGTGATTGAAGCGCAGCGTGCCGGTTTTATTGCCCCAGTCAAAGCCAAAGATGTCTGACAACCCGAAATTATCGCGACCGAAATAGCCCGACAAGTAAATACGGTTCTTGTCATTGATACGGTAATTCGCCTTCATGTTCAGGTCGTAGAAATAGAGACTGGATTCCTTGGT
>CANHYZ010000366.1 GCA_947464885.1 Flavobacteriales bacterium | reverse complement strand
GCGAAATCGGAGAATAACTTTCTTCCGACTGCCGATGAATTGAAGCCTTATTTGCAAGACGCTACATTGTTGGCCCTGTGCTCGCCGCTCAATCCAACAGGCACCGTTTTTTCGAAGCAACAGCTCGAGGACATTTGTGACGCAGTGATTGCGGAAAATAAACGCAGGTCGCCCGATGAAAAACCGCTATATCTCATGTATGATCAGATTTACGCGGTTTTGTGTTATGGCGACGCAAAGCATTTTGACCCGGTGTCGCTCCGTCCGGAGTTGCGCCCATACACCATTTTTGTGGATGGTATTTCGAAGAGTCTTGCTGCTACCGGTGTGCGCGTCGGATGGGCTTTTGGTCCGCGCAAGGTGATTGATAAGATGAAGAGTATTCTCGGTCACGTAGGTGCGTGGGCGCCTAAGGCCGAGCAAGTAGCGAGTGCCAAGTATCTGAGCAATCAGCATGCGGTCGATACATTTTTGGCTGCCTTCAAAGCGGAAGTGGAAGAACGTCTCAACGGATTTTACAACGGCATTCAAACGTTGAAGTCAGAGGGATTCCCAGTCGATGCGATCGCGCCGATGGCGGCAATCTATCTGACCGTGAAATTCGATTTGAAAGGGTACACCACGCCGGAAGGCAGTGTCATTGAGACCACCTCTCAGATTACACAATACTTGTTGAAGGAAGCCAAACTGGCCGTTGTGCCTTTCAGCGCGTTTGGTGCTTCGAAAGAAAGTGTCTGGTATCGCTTGTCGGTGGGTACCGCCACGGTGGCTGATGTGCATGCTTCTATTGAAAGTCTGCGCGGGGCATTGGCAAAGTTGAAGGTTGAAAGTTGAAAATTGAAGGTTGGACCAACTACAATCCTTCCTCCTACAATCCTACAATCCTAAGAAATTCGCCCTATTTTTGCGCTCCCTTGATTTCCAACCATCAAGGCGGCAAGGAAAACCATGAACAATAAGAATTACTGTGTCATTATGGCCGGTGGTATTGGAAGCCGCTTTTGGCCAATGAGTCGCACGGCTTTCCCGAAGCAATTTCACGACATTTTAGGTGTCGGTCGTACGCTTATTCAAATGACGTATGATCGTTTCCTACCGATATGTCCGAAGGAAAATATTTTGGTCGTTACTAATGAGCGCTACAAGCATCTGGTGCTCGAACAGCTACCCGATTTGAAACCGGAACAGGTGCTTTGCGAGCCGAACATGCGCAATACGGCACCCTGTGTCGCCTATTCCGCTTTCTGGATTGCCGAGCGTGAACCCGATGCCAACATCATCGTGGCACCCAGTGACCACCTCATTTTGAAGAATGAGGAGTTTTTGGAGACTATCCGGATCAGTATCAACCAGGCGCATGAAAGCGGTAACTTGGTTACTCTTGGTATCAAGCCAACACGACCTGACACGGGCTACGGTTACATCCAATGGGCCGATGAGAAAGATGCATCGCATGAGTCGGTGAAGCGCGTAAAAACGTTTACCGAGAAGCCAAGTCTGGAACTCGCTAAAGACTTTCTCGAAAGCGGCGACTTCTACTGGAATTCCGGCATCTTCATTTGGTCGATGAATGCCATTATGAATGCATTTGAAATTCACCTACCAGAGATGTATCGCTCGTTCGCCGAAGGGCAGGGTCTTTATGGTACACCCGACGAGAAGGCTTTCATTGATCGTATTTATCCGGCCTGTGAGAATATTTCCATCGATTATGGTATCATGGAAAAGGCGCGCAACGTGAACGTAGTGCTCAGCGATTTCGGATGGAGCGACCTGGGAACATGGGGCTCATTGCATACGCATCTTGCACAAGATGCGCACGAAAATGGAATCGTGGGAAAGAACGTGGTGCTCTACAATTGCGCTGATAACGTAGTGAATGTGCCGGATGGAAAACTCGCTGTTCTACACGGACTCAATGGATACATAGTAGTTGACACCGACGACATTCTGCTCATTTGTAGAAAGCAGGACGAACAAAAAATCAAGCAGTTTGTGAATGATGTGAAAATGCAGAAGGGAGAAGGGTGGGCGTGATAGTGACTAATGACTAGTGGCGAGTGGCGAGTGGCGAGTGGCGAGTGGCGAGTGGCGAGTTTAGTTGTAGGACAGGTCAAGTTAACCTGTAAACTCAAATTTCATATTGATAAAAAGGCCTGACCTGGAATTTCCCTGGCAGGCCTTTTTGATTCGCCATTCGCCATTCGCCATTATCTTTGCCTCATGAAAGAAATCAGCTGTTCGTTTTGCGGTCGTAAGAAAAGTGAAGTGAGTATCCTCATTGCGGGGATAAGCGGACATATCTGCGCCGATTGCGCCTCCCAAGCCAATATGATTGTTGCCGAAGAAGCACGCGCTGCCCATGTGGATCCTAAGCTTGATGCAGCCCTGCAGGTGCAAAAGCCGGTCGACGTAAAGAAGTTTCTGGATGAGTATGTGATCGGTCAGGACGAAGCCAAGAAGTTCCTCAGTGTGGCCGTTTACAACCACTATAAGCGCATAACGAATGCCTCCAAAAAGGACGATGGTTCGGTAGATATCGATAAGTCGAACGTGATTTTGGTAGGGGAGACCGGTACCGGAAAAACATTGCTGGCGAAAACCATTGCGCGCATGCTCAAGGTGCCCTTTGCCATTGCCGATGCAACCGTGCTTACTGAAGCAGGTTACGTGGGTGAAGACGTTGAGAGTATTCTCTCGCGCTTGCTCCAAGACGCCGACTTCGACGTTGCCAAAGCAGAGCGCGGCATTGTGTTCATCGATGAGATTGACAAGATTTCACGCAAGAGCGACAACCCCAGTATCACGCGCGATGTGAGCGGCGAAGGCGTGCAACAGGCTTTATTGAAATTACTCGAAGGCGCTACCGTGAGCGTGCCACCGCAAGGCGGGCGCAAGCACCCGGAGCAGAAAATGATTCAGGTGAACACCAAGAACATCCTCTTCATATGCGGAGGGGCGTTCGATGGTATCGATAAGATTATTGAGCGACGCGTGAATACCGCCGCTATCGGATACAACAGCAGTCAGCACCGCGTCAACGACGGCAACTGGTTGCAATACATTTCACCGCTCGACCT
>CANHYZ010000365.1 GCA_947464885.1 Flavobacteriales bacterium | reverse complement strand
TTGAAATCGCCCGCTTTGCGTCTTTGTTTTTTCAAGCGTAGAATACGTTTTGTGCGAAGGTAGTAGGATATGCAAGTCTTGGGAACTGACGCTCGTTATGTTTTGAACACCCCTGATGGGGACTGAGGACTGGGTACTGAGGACTGGGTACTGGGTACTGGGTACTGAGGACTGGGTACTGAGGACTGGGTACTGAGGACTCGATACTCGGTCATCACCTTGTCTCCAGTCTCCAGTCCCCAGTCCTCAGTCCCCAGTCCTCCGTCCTCCGTCCCCGCGAAGCATCCGTATTTTTGCACTATGGCTTCCAATCCAAATAAAGTAATGCTGGGCCTGCGATTGCCCACAGATCCGCGCTGGGTCAACATCGTGGAGAAGGACATTGCGGAGATTCTTACCGATCACGCGTATTGCGAACAGAAGGCCGCCAGCAATGCCATCAGCTGTATCGTGAAGTATCCGGAGTACTCCGATGTGGTGGATGAAATGGTGCGCATCTGCAATGAAGAGATGACGCATTTCGGCATGGTACACGACGAGTTGAAGAAGCGCGGCTTACAACTGGGACGTGAACGTAAGGACCCGTATGTGCACGATTTGATGGATTTTATCATGAAGGGCGGCGGCAGCCGCGAGGCGCAGTTTGTAGATCGTATGTTGTTTGCCGCCATGATTGAAGCCCGCAGTTGCGAGCGGTTTCGACTGCTGAGCGAAGAAATCAGCGATGAAGATTTGCGTGAATTCTACCGCTCACTCATGGAAAGTGAAGCCGAGCATTATGCGACCTTCATCGGATTCGCTCGCAAATACGCGGGTAATATTGATATCGATAAACGCTGGAAAGAGTTCCTTGATTATGAGGCCTCGTTGATGGGGAAGTATGGGAAAGGGCAGACGATGCATGGGTGATTAGAGATTACAGATGACGGATTACAGATGACGGATTCGTAAGCGGGCGTCCATCGTCATCCGTCATCTGTCATCCGTCATCACAATAAGGCTTTCATCACATAATCATCCATCACAAACCCATCACCGATGTCAAGGACCAATTCATGATCGATGACAAATCCTTGTTGGGTGTAAAAGTGTTGCGCTACATTCTTTTTGTTGACCTGTAATTCAAGGGAGGTACCTCCTGCATCTTTCACTTGCTGCTTCACCGTGTTGAGCAATGCCTTGCCAATGCCGCGACCGTGCAGCGATGTGTAGACATACAGTTTGTGCAGCTTGAATGCGTGATTGCCTAGGGGAGCATACGATGCGAATCCTTCGATGTTCGAATCTCGTTCCGACAAGAGAAAGACGCACCCTTCTTCATTTACCTGCTTATTCAATGCATCATCGGAGTACATCATTGTGAGCATGTAGGCAATTTGTTCCGGCGTGATCATCTCACGATAGGCAATGGGCCACACTTCATATACGACTGCACGAATCGCTGCGAAGTCGGCGGCGGTTGCCGAGCGGATGGTGGATGATGTTGTCATGTGTGTCTGTGGACGCGCTGCAGTGCGTCGTTACTCTTTCGTCTTTCTGAGGTTTTTTCTTGTGCCTTGCTTGCCGCGGGCTTTTGATTATGGCGCGACGCACTGCAGTGCGTCGTTACTCTTGCTTGTTTTTGAGGTTTTTCCTTGTGCCATGATTGCTACGGGCTTTTGATTATGGCGCGACGCACTGCAGTGCGTCGTTACTCTGCTTTTTTCTGGGGGTGTTCCATTCCAATGATTGGCGCCGGCTTTTGATTACGTTTCGACGCACTGCAGTGCGTCGCTACCCCTGCTTCTCGTGGGGCTCATACCTCATAACTTATACCTCACCCCTCACCCCTAATCCCTATTCTCGCAATTCAATCCTGAACGTTGTGCCTTTACCTGCCTCGCTCCATTTCACGTAAATCCGTCCGTCGTGGTATTGCTTGATGATGCGCTTGACTAGCGAAAGGCCTAAGCCCCATCCGCGTTTCTTGGTGGTGAATCCCGGTTCAAATACGGTTTTCCATTGGCGCTTGGGAATGCCTTTGCCACTGTCGGTAATATCGATGCACACGCGATTATTGTCGCGCAAAATCTCGAGTTTCAACGTGCCGACACCATCCATGGCGTCAATCGCGTTTTTGACGATGTTCTCAATCACCCAGCTGAAAAGCGGTTTGTTGAGGTGTGCTGTAATCGTTTCGTCTTCGGTAGCCACACGGATGACCACTTTTTTGCTGACGCGGCTGTCGAGATAGGCAATCATCTCGCGCACCGTTTCCGGAATGTTCACCTCTTTCAGTTCAGGTACCGATCCGATTTTGGAGAAACGATCGGTAATCGTGTTGAGCCGGTCAATGTCTTTGTTGAGTTCATCCAAGGAGGATTTGTCGACGCCCTGCGTTTCGAGCAGCGCGCTCCAGGCCATGAGCGACGAAAGCGGAGTTCCGAGCTGGTGCGCAGTTTCTTTGGCCATACCCACCCAAACCTGATTTTGTTCTGCTTTACGAAACGTCGAAAAGATGAGGTAAGAAGATAGCAGGAAGACACCTATAAGTATGAGTTGCAGCACAGGGAAGAGTTGCAGCTGCTTCAACACGGCGGAGTCTTCATAGAAGATGTATTGTTTGCCTTGTCCGGGCAGCAGCACTTCAATGGGCGTGTTCACCATGCGCATTTCCTGCAGTTTAAGCTTGATGGATTCGGGAGAATCCAACGCCAAGGTATCGATATTGCCCTTTTTAAGAATGACCGTTTGTGTGCTGTCGGTAACCATTACCGGCACCGATGCCGAGTTGATAACGGTTTCGGAAATGAACGAATTGATCAGGTCGTTCATCGTGCCTTGCAGCTGTGTGAATAGGCGGCTGTCGTCGTAATAGATTTTTTGTCCGACCTCTGCGAGCACGATGGGATCGTTCTTCGATTTGGCGGCTGCGAGCAGGGAGTCGACATAGTTTTTATCATCGGGAAGGCTTTCCAGATTAGCGCTCGCCGTGAGATTCCCTTTGTCGTCATAAATCAACACCGGTATGGTCGTGTTGTTGGAAATGAAATCGAGGATGAACGTGAAGTCCATATTCTCGGGCGGATCATTGATGATATAATA
>CANHYZ010000364.1 GCA_947464885.1 Flavobacteriales bacterium | reverse complement strand
CAGGATCATTTGTCAACAAACGAAACTTGCGCCTACTCGAGCACCGCTATTTCCGTGGATCCGATATTTTCTTTTTTTCTGATCCACTGAATTCTTTCCAACTGTTGGGGCCAACCTTGTCGACGTCGAGTGCATTTTTCCGGGCGAATTATTTCCACCATTTCAATGGGATTCTGTTCAACAAAATTCCGTTGCTTCATCGCTTGCGACTCACTGAGGCTGCCGGTGTAGCGACGCTCTCTATCCCGGCAGAAAACTTTCATCACGCCGAGTTTTATGCGGGTATCGAGCGTGTGGTACGCATCAAAAGGGAACTGTTTCGCTTCGGTATTTATGCAGCCACAGCCGATAGCAATTGGGAACAGGCCAGGTTTGAATTCAAGCTGGGAATCAATTTTTATAACTCCTTTACTAAGAAGTGGCAGTACTAGTAGTGACAAGTGACAAGTGACGAGTGACGAGTGGCGAATGGCGAATGACGAATGACGAGTGGCGACTTGTGGCGAGTTATTTTAATTCGAAGTCGCGGAAATCGAAGCCTGGGCTGACTTGGCAACCGACAAGGCAGAAGGATGAGCCTTGAGGCAAGCGCGCACCAAACCATCTTCCTGCTTTAACGACGTGCTGGAAAACAGCACCGCCTTCAAGGTCCTTTCCCAGCAATGTGACTTGTTCTGCTCCGGTATCATCGAGTTCGATGATTTCCAGATTTCCGCCGTCATGATAATACCAGATTTCGTCGCTCTTGATGCGGTGCAGTGAGGATACCTGCGGCGCTTCCAGTAGAAAATAGATGGAGGTCGAGAGTTGTCGGCTTCCGTCGAATCCGGGGAAATCCAGGCTCGTTTCACTGCGGAATGTTTCGCTGTAATAGCCTCCCTCAGGATGTGGAAGCAGCCCGAGCTTTTCGATGTAGTATGCGGGAGTGGACATATCAGTTAAAGAAGAAAAAGAAATACAATGCAGCTTGCGATGGCAGAACTCCTTCGTAGTAACCGATGATCGAGCGCGATGAGTCGAGCACTTTGCCGTCTTCAACGTAACCTCGAATGCTGCGACTTGATCCCATCACGCGACCGTTCTCTATGTAGCCAATGATACTGCGATTAGAACCCATGACTTTTCCATCTTCATAATAACCGATGATGGATCGGCTTGAACTCATCACTTTTTTGTCCTCGAAATAACCGACCGTTGAACGAGAGCTACTGCGAACGCTTCCATCTTCGATATAACCGATGATAGAGCGCGATGAGTTCATGAGTTTTTGAGCGTCACCGCTCTTAGAGGCAAACAGCACGATGAATAGCGTGATGAATGCATGGAGGATGTTATGCTTCATGGTCTTTTTCTTGTTCGAGTTCTTGTAGGATTGATTTGACATCTTCTTCCGTGGTGCGAAGCGTTTTTTTACAAAATGCGATTAGTATGGAAGCGCGTTTCACTTTTTCGGCAAGGATGTCTACGGTTACATCACCTTGCTCGATTTCGTTCACAATATGTTGGAGCTCTTCAAAGGCTGCTGTGTAAGTCAATTCTTCATTCATGATTCAGTGGTTGATGATAGGACTGTGCTCTGTATTTTTCCGTTGAACAGAATCGTTTCCAGTTGGTCATCGGGTGCAATCGATTCAAAGGTAGTGACGAGCTGTCCATTTTTAAGGGTAATCGAATAGCCCCGTTTTAAAATGTTCTTAGGGTCTAGCGTATGCACTAGCCGTTCGTTCAAGCTGATTTTACCGGTTTGCTCTTCCAAACGATTGAGCGAAGATGCCCTGAGTCTGTCTTCGGCTAATTGGAGGTCCGCTTTCTTGAGCGATAGCCATGCCGCTTGCGCTTTGTGTAACGCGTCTTGTTGTTTTTCGAGCTGCGAAAAAGCGGTCTTGGCATAAAAACGATTGGCCTGTTTTACGCGTATCTGAAGATGACCAATAGTTTCTGTTTGGGATTGTGTCAAGCGGATCGCTGCCTGATGGAGTCGGTTTCCGAAAACATGAATATCACGATGCTGTCGAGAGGCCAACTGCCGCGCGTAATCAAGGATGTTTTTTTCAGCGTTAAGAATAGTTTGATCAAAGGATTCGAATTGGGTAATAATGTGCTCTGCAACTTTGGTTGGTGTAATCCCATTGAAGTAGGAGACCAATTCGCTGACGGTTTCATTGGTCGCGTGACCGATACCGGTATAGACGGGTAAGGGATAGGTTGAAATTTCACGGGCCAATGCGAAATTATTGAAGCATGTCAGCCCCACTTCTCCGCCGCCTCCCCGAATGATTGCAACGATATCAAAGTGATGATGGATTTTCCGAATGCGCCTGAGCTGCTTTACAATGGACTCTGCTGCTTTATCACCTTGCAAGAGCGTTGGAAAGAGCATGTGAAAAATGGAATAACGCTCTTGCTGGCTCTGTAAAATTTGGCGGAAATCAGCATAACCCTTGCTGGTTTCAATGGAAATAATCGCGATGCGTCGCGGGAGCAGCGCATGCTTCACCTGTTTGTTGAGCTGAAATACACCTTCCGTTTTCAGTCGCTCAATACTGGCGTGTTTCTCGGCTTCGAGATCACCCAAGGTGTAGTTGACATCAATGTCATAAATCCTCAAGGTCATTCCGTATTGCGCGTCGAAGGTTATGCCTGCTTCAAACAAAATCTTGATACCGTCGTGCAGCGATTCTCCCAGTGCGGTTTTGAATTGGCGGTTGATGCGTTCAAAGTCGGTTTTCCAAAGTACGGATCGGAATTCGGCCTTGATTTTATTACCCTCTTTGTGCACCAACTCCGGGTAACAGTGACCGGAGGCAGGATAAAAGTTCAACTTATTCATCTCGGCGCGTATCCAAAAGCGCGTTGTATACCGTTCGGCAATCACTTTGCGAATGCTTTCGGCAACTTCAAACAACGTAAATGCTTTTTTTCCGGCGATGAGTTCAGGCATGCCTCAAAAATGCATCTAAACAGACGGGCAGCGCATAGCTGTTGATAAATGAATGACTGCTATTTTCGCCGTATGAATTACGCCCGAATTGCAGCAATTTCATTGGCCCTCGCGGTCGTACTTGGCTCTGTGGGTGCGCACGGT
>CANHYZ010000363.1 GCA_947464885.1 Flavobacteriales bacterium | reverse complement strand
TCGGCCTATCAAGACAGCTGCCGCAAGTATGGTGTCGTTCGCTATGATCCGCAGCAATATGCCGAGATCCTCACCGAAAAACTCATTCAGTGGCAAGATTCACTCGAAGAAGCAGGACGTATGGTGGCGCGCTGTAAGTCAGACTTGAAGCAACGCTTCCCAACCCAAAAGGGCAAGGAATTCTTCGCTGCCTATGCGCCCGTATCTCAATTGGAATTGATGATGAAGAACTTCGAATCGATCCTCAATCAATTTCAAAATGCTATTTCACGCTTCGAAGAAGGGAACAATCAAGACTTCATCTACTTCGGGCCACACATCCGCCAGCGCTTGGAGGTGGCCGTCAACGACGATCTGATCGGCCAACTCTCCCTGCAAATGACCGACTGCCGCAAAGCCGAATCCACCTACTTCCAAAAGGAGTAATTTCCATCACCTCACCCTTCACCCCTCACCCCTATGATTATCGACCTCCGCAGCGATACCGTCACCCGCCCCACTCCCGCCATGCTTCAAGCCATGACACAGGCCCAAGTTGGCGATGACGTTTTTGGTGAAGACCCCACCGTCAATGCCTTGCAAGACTTTGCCGCGGAACTCTTCGGAATGGAAGCAGCATTGTATTGCAGCAGCGGTACTCAGACCAATCAGATCGCGATTAACGTGCATACACGTCCGGGCGATGAAGTCATTTGCGCCAATATCTCGCACATCTATCTCTACGAAGGTGGCGGCGTAGCGCAAAACTCCGGCGTGAGCATGCGCCTCTTAGAAGGTGATCGCGGGAGAATAACTGCGGCGCAAATTCTGGCCAACATCAACGCCGATGATGCGCATTATCCGCATACCACACTGGTTTCACTCGAAAACACGATGAACAAAGGCGGTGGAGCATGCTACTCGCTCAATGAATTAAAAGCTATCCGAGAAGTATGCACACAGAAGGGCCTCAAACTGCACTGCGACGGTGCGCGCCTGATGAACGCCGTGGTTGCTCAGGGTATTGACCCGAAGGAGTTCGGAACCATCTTCGACACGATATCGCTGTGCTTGAGCAAAGGACTTGGGGCCCCGGTTGGAAGTGTATTGCTCGGTAGCAAAGACTTTATTTACCGCGCTCACCGTCGACGTAAGTCATTGGGAGGCGGCATGCGTCAGGCCGGATTCATCGCTGCAGCCGGCTTGTATGCTCTGCAGCACAATGTGGAACGTCTGACGGAGGATCACCGCAGAGCACAAGTCATCGGAAAGGCTTTGAAATCGTGTGAATGGGTCAAAGCCATCATGCCAATCGACACCAACATCGTCATTGCTGAAATGCAGGAAGGTATTCCGTCGTCGGCCGCGATGATTGCGCTGGCAAAGGCCGGTGTTAAGTGCTTCACGTTTGGCAACGACAAGATCCGTTTGGTAACCCACCTCGATTTCGATGATGTGCAGCTCGATCAGTTGGTTGCCATTTTACCATCCATCACACGCGAAAAATTACATGCTGCAGCAGCGGAGCGTTTACCGGGCATGTATTGATATCTTGCACCCATGAATCAGCCTGCTGCATCCAAGTCTCCCGCCATACTCGTGACCTTCGCTTTGGTCATTCTCTACAACGCCTTGTATTGGCCGGGAAAGTTTTTGCACTGGCCGGAAGCATTCTATCCCGAGGTGGCTAAGCATTGGAAACTCATCACTTTTCTAGAGTTTTTGGCCATAGCTTCATTGGCTGTCGACATCATTGTACAATTCGATCGTTTTCCTAAACGCGAAGCTCAACTTCGGGTTGTTACCACTGCTGTGTTGGGGGCCTTACTCGTCTTGCGGTTCATTTTAGGCGTGATGGACTTGTACATGCGCGGCGAAGTCGGCGGCTAAGATGAAAAACTACTATCACATCCTCGACCTTGAACCGGGTGCTTCCGAAGATGAGATCCGGAGCGCCTTTCGCGCCAAAGCCAAAGCGCTGCATCCCGATGTGAACCCATCCTCCGATGCACATGAGCAATTTCTGGAATGTCAACAGGCGTATGCCTTTCTGATGGATCATACCCAGCGATTCAACTACGATACAATGCTGCGTTCAGAGGCCATTTCGCGCGAAGAACTGCAGCGCCGTGAAATGATTTACAAGATTTGGGTTGAACATCAGCAGCGCAAGGCACGCACACGCACTGCCATGGAATCGGTTCGCTACGATGTAGAAGGAAATCCACTCAGGCGCAAAATATGGCGCAGCGTCAACCTGGTATACAACATCAGTTTTTTACTGCTCTTTCTGAGTGTTATCGTTATACCGATTCACAGTTATACGCAGGAACTGAACCGCCCGGAAACGCAGCAGCGCTCCATTCTGTTCTTTCTGGTTCCCATGCTTGTCGGATGTATTTTTCTGGGATACGGTTATTACTACTGGTTCGTACTCAACACCGACACAGAAGAATAAAGCATGATGGTCAACGATTACACCATACCGTTTTGTTTGTTTCCTTCTCCGCAATGGTTTGCGCTGTGCAACCTACAGCCCAGAATCAATCGGAATGAAATCTACCTCAAGCAAACCTATCGCAACCGCTACGATGTGCTCGGCGTCAATGGCCGCCTCAGTCTTACCGTGCCGGTAAGCGGTCAAAAAGGAATCAAGACCCCCCTAAAAGACATCCGCATCAGTGATCAACAATGGCGCAAACAACACCTGGCTACGTTGCGGTCTAGCTATGGTAAGGCTGCTTATTTCGAACATTACTTCGATGGATTATCCGATGCACTGCTGAAACCTACTGCCTTTCTCATCGACCTCAACACCGAAGCCCTTGAGTGGGTTTCGCGCTGTAAAGTGGATGTTCAATGGACGTTTGCGGATGAACCCTGGAACTACCGCGAGGGCGACTGGACGTATCGGTGGGAACCTGCGTACCATTGGCCGGCATCACCGGCTTACCCTCAGGTGTTCAGCGACCGACATCCGTTTGAAGGCCAACTTTCGATTATCGATGCGCTGATGAACAAAGGACCACTGACGGGAGCCTATATCCGGCAACCGATGAACACGGGGATTGAATAAGTCGCCCTTTTTCAACCGCACCGATTCAGCTCAGTCTTTCCGAAATTT
>CANHYZ010000362.1 GCA_947464885.1 Flavobacteriales bacterium | reverse complement strand
CGGGCCGACCGACTGCTTGGTTTTACTAGCGTATTTAATACCATTAACCGCAGCATATTCGACGTAACGTGTTTCCGCCATGACAGGCTCTTCGCCTTCACTTTCGGTCGTCACGCTCATGAGTTTCAGGCCTGTGTTTACACTGTAGTAATCGGTTGAAACATCTCCATCGGCCTTGGTAAGCTCAATAACATAAGCATCTTCCTCATCTACTTTACCCACTCCTTTGAGTGACGCTTTGATTCCGTATTTCTCGTAATTCAATTCGGCCATCAAGTCCATCTGCACTTTGGCATCGGTGATTTCACTTGCTTCCATGGGCTTCTTCTGACCCATCTGCATGCTTACACCCGATGTTCCGTCATAGATCTGCTTCATCAGCTCCATTCCGGTCATGGTTACAGACATCGCCATTTTGCTATTGTCCTTCACTTTCACGTTCATTTGGGCGGTCATTGGGCCCATTTTCATTTCACCGATTTGCTCGTAAGACTTCACCGCGGCCAGGGCTTCTTTTCCGCCCAATGCCTTGATGTAGTTTTCGAAAATACTTTGAGCGGTCACACCATCAGGTGCTGCTTTCAAATCAACGAAAGGCGTTCCGTCTGCATTCACCAGATTCACTTTCTTCGAGGCCGCAAACTTCGACAAGCTCTCCGCTACATCTTTATTACCGACTACAGTAATGTGCGCGTTAGACGGACGCAAGGTGCGCTTAGCCATTGCTTGCACATCGGCAACGGTAATGGCATTGAGCTTTTGCAGATACGTTTCGTAGAAGTCCTTCGGCAGTTTGTATTTCTCAATATTCAATGCGAAGTTGGCAATCGTTTGCGGGCGCTCCAACGAACGGGCGAAGCTACCGGTCATGATATTCTTTACGGTTTGCAAGGTGCTGTCGGCAACGGGTTCGTCTACCAAGCGCTGCATTTCGAAAAGAATTTCTGTCACTGCGCTATCCGTTACTGCGTTTCTAACACTCGCTCCTGCGCTGAAAGCTCCTACCAAATCATCCGGAGAGATACTCGAGTAGGCACCATAAGTAAAGGCCTTGTCTTCACGCAAATTCTGCATCAGGCGGGTTTGGAAACCGCTACCACCAAGGATGTTATTGAGAACACTTGCCACGATAGCATCGTTTGTTCCGGGCTTCAGATCGATAGGATAAGTTACATCAATCACGCTTTGTACCGCACCTGCTAGTGGCACGAAGGAAACAACGTTTCCACGTGGCTCAGCCGGAGTGCTATACTTCAATGGCTTCACATCACGAGCTTGCCAGCCACCGAAGTACTTCGTCACCTGTGCTTGTGCCTCAGCGAATGTGATATCGCCAACGACAACCATATAGGCTACGTTCGGACGGTAGTTGTTGACATGATAACTATACAGGTCATCGGTAGTAATGGCCTTCAGCGTTGCTTCAGACATAACCTCACCGTATGGATGACCGGCGCCATACTTCATAACATTTCCGATTTTGTCGGACATGGCATTGGGGTCTGTTTTTTCACTGACCAAATTGGAAAGCTGTTGCTTGCGGCTCTTCTCCAATTCTTCCGCAGGGAAGGTCGGATTCAACACCACATCGGCCATCAATTCCAAAATGTCCTTACTGTGTTTCACCAAGCAGCTGCCAAATACCCCCGTTGACGAGGTTGAAAGCGATGCGCCCATGAAGTCAACGGCTTCATCAATCTGTGTTTTGGTGCGCGTCTTTGTGCCGGCTTTCATCAATTCACCGCTCAGCATGGTGTATCCTGCGCGATCACCTTCAAAAATCGGGTCGATATCGAGGCTTACGCTGTAAGAAACGCGCGGCAGTTTGTGATTTTCAACCACAACGAGCTTCAGACCGTTGGGTAAAGTGGCCATTTGGTATTGGCCGATTTGAATTTTGGGAGCCGGTCCGGCTGCAGGCACTGCGGAGCGATCCAACTTTTTAGATGAGCTGCAGGCAGCAACAAAGAATACCAGTGCCAATGCTATTATAGGGAAGAACTTTTTCATCGTTCGTATCTGTCTTAATGGTTTTTGAGAAGGTTAATTAGTTCTGACTCAGTTTAGGGTCATTCATGAAATAGAGCACTACGCGATTTTCCGGAGTGTAGAATTTCTTCGCTGCATTGCGAATGTCTTCTTTCGTAACCGCGTTGTATTTCTCGATTTCAGTATTGATCAAATTCGCATCACCGAAATACATGTGATAGTTGGCAAGGCTTTCAGCAATACCGGCAACTGATCCATTGCGAGAAACAAAATCATTCTCTACTTGATTCTTCAGCTTCTGAAACTCAGTGTCGGTAATCAGTTCATTCTTGGCGCGATCAAACTCAACGTTCATCGCCTCTTCAACCTTGGATGCGTCAACGCCCATATTCGCGAGGCTATAGGCCATCGACAAACCGGGATGTTCGGTATTGTAAGTGAAAGCACCGGCATAGAGTGCCACTTGCTTTTCCTCTACCAGTGATTTATTGAGACGAGCACTCTCTCCTTGCGAGAGGAGTTGATTGAGCATGTCAACTGCGTAGTATTCAGTTGTTCCCTGAGCCGGAATGTGAAATGCTTCAACCACCATGGTCAATTGATCTTTGCCCCAAATGGTATCGCGCACTTCGCCTTTGTTGATAGGCTCTACTTGCGTCGGACGTGGAACTTCAGTTGTTCCTCTTGGAATATCGCCGAAGTACTTTTTGATGAGTTTCTTGGTTTCATCAATCGAGATGTCCCCGGCAATGCTTAGTACGGCATTGTTGGGCACGTAAAAGGTCTTGTAGAAATTCTGGAAATCCTTTTCCTGCGCGGCATTCAAATCCTCCATGCTGCCGATGGGAGGCCAGCTGTATGGGTGAACATCAAATGCATGGTCCAGTGTTTCTTGAAACAAATTACCATAGGGCTGGTTATCGACACGCTGGCGCTTTTCCTCTTTCACTACCTCACGTTGCGTTTCAATACCGACCATTTCAACTTTAGCGTGCAGCATGCGCTCGCTTTCGAGCCACAATCCGAGCTCAAGCTGATTGCTCGGCAACAATTCATAATAGAACGTGCGGTCCTGCGAAGTGTTGGCATTCAGCGCGCCACCGGCATTTTCCACAAACTT
>CANHYZ010000361.1 GCA_947464885.1 Flavobacteriales bacterium | reverse complement strand
TTCATTCCTTATGTGGGTAGTACCATAGGATTGTTTGTGAATCCGGTGCTGATTGCCGGCTACGCCTATTACGGACGCGCTCAGTACATCAACGATCACCGTGATTTCAATACGTTTTTTCAAGGTTTTCGTCAGCCCCACTGGATTCCTCTGGTGATGCAGAGTCTCATGGCGAGCCTTTTATTGGTTGCGGCAATCGCCGGCGCTACCATGCCCTTTTTCTATGAGGCGATACTGAAGTTTCTGGAGGACGCACAAAAGATTGAGACCTTGCCTCAGGCAGAGGTTGGCGAATTTGTCCTTGGCCTTTGGAATACAGACCTGACCATTGCCTCCGTCATTGCGCTTGTTGTTGGACTGTTAGTGAGTACCGTGATATGCTTGGCTCCTTTCTTCATCATTTATCGTTCTTCTTCGTTTGGGGAAGCAATGCAGGCAAGTGCGCGTGTTGTGAGAAAGCGCTTTCCCGCTTTTCTGGGTCTGACGATAACCCTCTGGCTCGTTCTTGTTTTGGGTGTGCTCCTATGCTGCATTGGATTTTTAGCAGCCTTCCCGATATATTACCTCACACTCTTGGCAGCGTTTCGCGATATCATGGGTGAAGATCAAGCTCCAAGCCAGGCATCAGGTCTTTGATGGCGAGGTTGATCTGGTCTCCCGTAAATCCTTTTCGCAGCAGGTATTGCATGAGTTTGGCCTTTCGCTCGAAGGGGGTTTTACCTTTAATCGAGGGCCACTTGCGATTGGACAGTACTTGAATGTTTTCCAGCGTGTCTGATTCATCGAGTCCCGCGAGTGCATCCTGAATAATACGTTGTTCGATTCCTTTTGCACGCAGGTACATCCGTATTTTCTGAATGCCCCATTTGCCGAATGTGCTTTTGTCGTGCGCGTATGCATGGGCAAAGCGCGTGTCATCAAAGAAATTGCGTGTGCGGAGTTGAACAATTATCCGCTGTATCATTTCATCGTCAGCACCCCAACGTCTCATTTTGGCGCGTAAATCCCCCGAACAGCGCTCCGCTTTGTTGCACCAATCGCACATCCGCGCGTAAAGTTCAGGTTCTCCATATTTCGCGGTTATCGTCACCTTTCAAAAGTAACTTGCTCGACCGAGTTATGAATGGGAATATTCATTTTTGTCCTGAAAAAGCGAACCTTTTTTCCAAAAGTTCCGTTTTAACACCTTTTGAATGCAAGCCGCTTTGCTTACTTTTGCGAGGCGGTCGATAAAAACAGACCCAAGAAAGGTATTAATGAAAAACGATTTGATTGTTAAGCTGCGTGAATTATTGAGCACGGAAGAGGTTGGCTCTATCCGTGATGGTATTCGCGAAATCCGCAACGATTGGAAAGCGGAAACTGCCAAAGAACGCCAGATACAACTGGAAGCTTTCAAGGCTGAAGAACATCCCGAGGACGTGGAGTTTGTCTATGCACCCCATGAACTCGAAGGAGAGTTTCAGTCCCTGCTGAAAGTTTACGAAGACCGTGTTGAAGAACATGGAAAGAAACTGGCAGCAGAGCGCCAGAAGAATCTCGAGAAGAAGCAGGCAATTTTATCAGAGATGGATGCGCTTATCAAAGATGAGCAAAACATCGGTAAGGCATTTTCTTCTCACAAGGCGCTAAAGGAGCAGTGGGACGCTATCGGCGATGTGCCGGGAGATAAGTACCATGAGTTGCAGGAGAAATGGCAGCGATTCAATCACGAGTTTTTCTACAACATCAATATCTACAAAACCCTTCAGGATCATGATTTGAAAATCAACCTGAAGATGAAGGAAGAGATGATTGAAGAAGCCAAAAATCTCGCTGAGGTAACTGTAATCAGTGACCTGGAGGTTTTGGTGAAAAAATTCCAACGTGAGTGGATGAACATCGGCCCCTCGCCGCGTGAAACCTTCAAGGAGTTGGGAGATACATTCTTCGGAATCCTGCGCGAATCACAGAATCGTATTCAGGCTCATTATGATGAGATTCACAAGCATAGTGATGAGAATTTAGCTCGCAAGAAGGAGTTGGTGCAGAAGATGAGCGAGATTCTGACCATGGAGATTACCAACGCCGCCACGAGCAATCGCTGGACCGACGATGTGTTGAAGCTCCAGGAAGAGTGGCGTACAATCGGATGGGCGAGAAAGAAGGAGAACGAAGAAGTATGGCAGGAGTTCCGCGGACTGTGCGATCTGTTCTTCTCCAAGCGCAATGCCTTGTTTGAGGAAAAGCGTGGAGCTTATAAAGTCAACAAAGACAAGAAAGAGGCACTCATCGAAAGAGCGCGTGCCATTCAAAATAGTGAAGACTGGAAGGGCGCGACGGACGAGCTCAAGCGTTTGCAGGATGAGTGGAAAGCAGTCGGCGGCGCGGATCCCCGCGAAGAGCAAAAGCTGTGGCAGCGATTCCGTTCGACATGCGATCATTTCTTTGCCCGTAAAAAGGAGAACTATTCCAAGGTGGTTGAAGAGCAGGCTCAAAACCTGGTCTTGAAGCAAGATATGCTCACAGAGCTCGAAGCGCTGGAAATTACCGGAAATAAGGGAGCTGATCTAGCCGCGCTCAAGTCGTTCGGTGAACGCTGGCACGGGGTAGGTTTTGTGCCCAAAGACAAAGTGAAGGAAGTGATGGACCGCTACAACCAGTTGCTGGATCAGAAGTACGGTCAAATCAATGCCGATCGCGAACAACGCGAAATGTCAAGCTTCCGCAACCGAATTGATTCAATCAAGGGTGCTAACAATAGCGAGAGTCAAATCAAGCGTGAACGCAACTTCATGCGAGATAAGATTGATAAACTCAAGCATCAGATAACGCAGTACGAAAACAACATGGGCATCTTCACCGGTAAGGGAGCAGAAGCCTTGCGTAAGGATATTGAGAAGAAAATCAAAGCTACCGAGCGCGAAATCGACGACATCAAGAAGAAGATGGAACTACTCAACGGGTAGTTTCATTTCCCTTTTAATTGCTGAATAGCTTTGGTTGTAGAGTAACCCTCGACAACTGGAATGCTGTGTACCGAGCCGCCGCGCTCGCGTGTTTCGCGAGAACCAACCATATAACGTGGCGATGAGGTGTCTGTTTCATGCGGATCATAGTCGCCTCCCTTTACCA
>CANHYZ010000360.1 GCA_947464885.1 Flavobacteriales bacterium | reverse complement strand
TAAAGCCAATGGCCGTGTTTTTGTCGAATTTCATAGCGATTAATAAAGGCCGCCAAAAGTCGGCATGGAACGGGTATCCTGAAAATAATTTTATAAAAACATAGCCCCGTCGGAATCCGCATCAAAAACACGGTTTCAGGTGCATTTTTGCCGTGCATGGTATCTGTGAGAAATCTATGGTTGTGGTTGACGTTTATTGCTCTTCTGGCATTGGAGATTGCCTTTGGAAGCGTGGCCATTGCATCAACCGAACTCATGAGCGCACTACTACGCTCACCTGATGCCGATGCAGGACACCTGACCATCATTTGGGACTCTCGCATTCCACGCACCATCGCAGCTTGCCTGACGGGCGCATCACTTGCCTGGAGCGGGATGCTGATGCAAACGCTCTTTCGTAATCCGCTGGCCGGACCATCCATGCTGGGCATAACCTCAGGAGCCAGCCTGGGTGTCGCGCTCATGGCCATGGGCTCCGGTGCGGCCATGATCGCCTCCGATTGGGGAATTGCTACCCTTGCCTCAGCGGCCTTTGCCGGTGCTTTCCTATCCCTGGGATTAGTGCTGCTGGTGGCTCGACGCATATCCGATCAGGCCACGCTGCTCATCTTCGGCATTATGCTTTCCTTTTTTACGTCAGCCATCGTGGATGCCCTGCAATCTGCGGCTTCCAATGAAGCCCTGCGCAGCTACATCAACTGGGGCCTGGGAAGTTTTGCCAACTGTGACTTTCGCGAAAATCTGGTCATCGCCACAGCGCTCTGCTTGAGTCTTTTTATCACGCTGCGTATTCTACCCCGACTCAACCTGATGCTGCTCGGTGATGAGTACGCACTCACCATGGGTGTAAACGTTGGTCAAACCCGCCGCAGCATGATTGTCATCGCCGGACTTCTGGCCGGAGTATCCACCGCTTTCTGCGGACCTATCGCCTTTATCGGACTCGCTGTTCCGCACCTGTCGCGCAAATGGATGGCGTCAGCAGATCATCGTCAAAACTTGCTGCCCAATTTGCTCATCGGCGCCTGCGTGGCCATGCTCTGCGACTTGATCAGTCGATTGACGACACTCCCGCTGAACACCATTGCGTCCGCCCTGGGCGCGCCATTTGTGATTGTGTTGCTACTCGGACCTAAAACCTTCAAATCGTTGTTATGAAGCGTCACGAGTCACTCCACATCGAAAACATCACGGCAGGATTCGGTGAACAGCTAATCCTGCGCGGCGCATCACTCATCGCTGAGCCCGGAAAAATCACGGCCATTCAAGGGCGCAACGGGAGCGGAAAAAGTACCTTGCTGCGTTGCATCGCCGGTATTATTCCCATCCGCTCGGGACAAATTTTACACGGTCAACAGGATCTTTCACCCCTCTCTCCTCTGCAACGGTCAGCCATTCTCGGCGCTGTTTGGACCGAGCGCACGCGGATTGCGGGCATGACGGTTCGACAACTGGTGGAAATGGGGGCATTCAATGGCGCGTGGGTAAAAACCGGACTCACCCGAAAAGAACATATCGAGCACACCATCGAGTTACTCCAGCTTCAGTCAATAGCAGGGAAGTCATCAGCTGAAATCAGCGACGGTCAATTGCAGCGGACCATGCTGGCAAGAGCCATTGCTCAATGCGCTGAATTCCTCCTATTGGACGAGCCAACAACCTACCTCGATTATGTCGCCAAAGAAGAGCTTATGCAAACGCTGAAACAACTGGCAGTAAAGGCCGGCACAGGCATTCTTCTCACCTCACACGACCCTGCGCTCTTGCAAACTTTTGCCCATCGCACCTATGAATTAGCAGAAGGAATTGCCTCTGAACTCTAGCCCGGCAACCATGCATTTTCATGCTTTCATTCGTACTTTTGCGACCTAATCGAACGTGTCATGAATATCACCGTAGTAGGATCAGGTTATGTAGGTTTAGTTACAGGAACGTGTTTCGCAGAAACCGGCAACAACGTCGTTTGTGTCGATATCGACGCCAATAAGGTTGAACGTATGCGTAATGGCGAAATGCCGATTTACGAGCCGCATTTGGACGTTTTGTTCGAACGCAATATCCGTGAAGGACGTTTGCATTTCACCACCGATTTGAAAAGCGCCGTCGATAGCGCGCAAATCATCTTTCTGGCCTTACCGACTCCTCCCGGTGAAGACGGCAGCGCTGACTTGAGCTACGTCCTCAATGTGGCCACTCAATTGGGAAAAATCATTACGGACTACAAAGTAATCGTCGATAAAAGCACCGTTCCGGTAGGCACTGCCGAAAAGGTACACAAGGCTATCGCCGAGCAAACCACCATTCAATTTGATGTGGTAAGCAATCCTGAATTCCTGCGTGAAGGATTCGCTGTTGATGATTTCATGAAACCGGATCGCGTAGTCATCGGAACAGAAAGCGCAAGAGCTCAGAAAGTGATGGAGGAATTGTACAAGCCGTTCACACGTCAGGGAAACCCGATTATTTTCATGGATGAACGCAGCGCAGAATTGACCAAGTATGCAGCCAATGCATTTCTGGCAACCAAGATTTCATTCATGAATGAAATCGCTAACTTTTGCGAGAAAGTAGGCGCTGATGTCGACATGGTTCGCATAGGCATTGGATCAGATACGCGCATCGGCAAACGCTTCCTTTTCCCGGGCATCGGTTATGGTGGCTCATGCTTCCCTAAAGATGTTCAGGCCCTCTTCCATAGCGGAATGGAAAATCATTACGAGTTCAAAATTCTCAAGAGCGTAATGAAGGTGAATGAACGTCAAAAGACTTCCCTTCTTGGTCCTATCCTGGATCATTACAAGGGTTCTTTGAACAACGTAACGATTGCACTTTGGGGATTGGCCTTCAAACCCGACACCGATGATATACGCGAGGCCCCTGCCTTGTACATGATTGAGCACTTGCTGGAAGCCGGCGCAAGCATCCGGGCCTTCGATCCCGAAGCCATGGAAAACGTCAAAAAGCAGAAAAACTATAACATCACCTATTGCACTGATCAATACGAGGCACTGCAAAATGCCGATTGCCTGTTGATTTGTACCGAATGGAGCGCTTTCCGTAATCCGGATTTCAATCGCATCGCATCATTACTCAAGGCAAAAACCATTTTCGACGG
>CANHYZ010000359.1 GCA_947464885.1 Flavobacteriales bacterium | reverse complement strand
GGTAAACCTTCGTTCAATTTTGGTCGCAGCTCTTTTGGGAACTGCCTCTGCTCAAGCTCAAACTACCTGGCCACTCGACAGCACCGTATTGGTGCAGACGGATGTTGTAATCGGCATTACCCGTCCGTGGGAAATTGTCTGGGGACCTGATGATTATATCTGGTCAACCTGTCGCAATGGCGATGTCTTGCACATTGATCCTGTCACAGGAAACTACACCACGATTCTGGAACTTACAGTGAGCAACAACGGCAGCGGTGAACCCGGTTTGCTCGGTATGGCCTTGCATCCGGATTTTACCAATACGCCCAAAGTGTTTTTGGTGTACAACTACTCGCAAGGAAATTCCATCAAGGAGCGTCTATCCTCTTTTGACTGGAATGGCACGGTGCTTACCAACGAGACATACCTGATTGATAACATCCCCGGGCAATCGATTCACAACGGATCGCGCCTGGTCATTTCACCAGACAACAAGATCATGATGACTACGGGAGATGCCGGCAACGGAAACCTTCACTCGCAAGACCTGTCTTCGAAAAACGGCAAGGTCCTTCGCATCAACCTCGACGGATCGATTCCTTCGGATAACCCTGACCCGGCAAGTTATGTCTGGTCGTTCGGTCATCGCAATGGTCAGGGACTTTGCTATGGTCCATCAGGTATTTTGTATGAAAGTGAGCACGGACAAAACTCCAGCGACGAATTGAACATTATCGAAGCGGGCCGCAACTACGGTTGGCCGGAGGTTGAAGGTGCCTGCAATACGAACGCGGAGCAAAGCTTCTGCAGTGAAAACGACGTGATGGAACCCATTGACGAGTGGACTCCATGCGTGGCGGTGAATGGATTGGACTATTATAATCACCCTGCAATCCCCGAGTGGCAAAACAGTTTGATTATGGGGGTGATGGGAGGTCTCAATGGCACAAGCTCTTCGAACGACCGTGTATCTATCTTGCATTTGAGTGCGGACGGCATGAGCGTTCTTTCTGAAGACAAGCTCTTCACATCACTCAATCAGCGCTTCCGTGATGTGTGTATCAATCCTTATACAGGTGCACTTTATGTTGCGCTCAACGGCACACAGTATCCGGGAACGGCACCGAATAAGATCATTATGTTTGCCCCACAGGACGAGACGAATTCCATCGTTAAGTTGCCCACAGTAGGACAAGAAATGAAGCTTTATCCGAATCCGGCTGAGTCGATGATGACGTTGGAAGCGGCTTCAACACTGGTTGGATCCGTCATGACCATTTACAACAACGAGGGTAAGGAAGTGCAGTCCATAAAGATTGAATCAGGCAAGCAGGTTATTGATATTTCCCGTTTGCCGGAAGGTGCTTATTGGACAGTGGCCAGTTCATCACTGGGCACGGTTACCCGCACGTTTGTGAAGACTTCGAAATAATAGCCTAAGGCACATATTCGGAAAAGAGAATGGCAGCATTCTCTTTTCTTTTTTAACGCCATGAAACTCCGATTTAATATAGCTGTTGCTCTACTTTGCTTTGCCTATCTGGCATTGGAATGGAACAATGGTCGTGCACAAATGGCGGATTTTCGGGTGTACTATGATGCTGCAGATGCGCTGGTGCATGGCGATACGCTTTATGGAAAGGCCTTTGGCGTGAGTAGCGGATTTTACAAGTATTCACCTTTTGCCTGTTTGCCTTTTATTCCCTTGACGTTCCTGCCCTATGCAGCAGCATCCATCGTCTATTATATACTGCTGACGGCTGCGCTCATCTTCTTTTTATGGCGCGTTTCGGAGTTGGTCTGCAACACGAAGGGCAATCCCGCATTTGCGGTTACACTGGTGACGGGCATCTTTCTAATTGATCACCTCGAGCGTGAACTTCATTTGGGTAACATCAACTTGTTTTTGCTGATGGCCTTATTTGAAGTTTACCGATTGCTCTTGGGCAAGAAGGACCTGAAGGCAGGCGCGCTCTATGGGTTGGTGCTTCTGTTCAAGCCGCATTTTCTGTTGTTGCTCCCCTACTTCATCTGGAAGCGGAAATGGTTGACTGCAACGATAACAATCGGTTGTGTATTCATCGGATTAATACTTCCTGCGATTGGATTAGGCTGGGATCAGAATATGCGCTTGTTGCGCTTCTGGATGCTGACCATCGGGGATCATAACGTTGCCTTGCAACACAGTCCCAATACGCTGTATGGTTTAATCAACCGCATGTTCATGGGTGAACTCGGTGGTCCGCGTTTAATCATCGTAATCCTTACGCTCGTAGCTCTGCTAACAGCCTTGGGTTTATGGCTCAACGACCGACGTCACGGCGAGCGCTGGTCGAGTGCCATTCGTTTTGAAGAGTACTTTTTCCTAATTGGCATCGTGCCCAATTTGGTCCACACCGATACGGAGCATTTCATGTGGGTTTGGCCAATGCTGGCGTTGGCCGTGTGCGCTGCCTTGAATGCCAAGACTAACTATCGGATAGCGATCATCTGCTTGCTTGCTCTTGCCTTTATTCCATTTGCAGTGAACAGTCCTGATATCGTGGGACAACGCTTCCAACTGCTCTTTGATGAAGGGGGCTTGGGTGTGGCGAATGTGATGATTTTGTTAGCGGGATTATTGGCTTCAAAAGATTGGTTGAAGGTTGAAAAATTGAAGGTCGAAGGTTGAAAGTTGATTGTTTCAAGGAGCAATTGCTTTTTAGCTTTAGAGCATGAGAGTTGAATCACGCCTACATATCCTGGATGCTTTGCGCGGCGTTGCCTTGCTGGGCATATTGCTCATGAATATTCTATGGTTCGGGATGCCGGAGCAAGCGGTGGAGGATTTGCGGGTTCGGGGAGAATTCAATGGTCCGAATTATCGGAGTTGGTGGATTATTGAAGTATTCTTTCACGGCACCATGCGCGGCATGTTTTCGCTTTTATTTGGTGCTAGCACGATACTGATACTAGAGCAGTATGCATTCAAAACGTCGTTGGACAGCGCGGCAGAATTCTTTTCACGCCGACTAATCGTATTATTTGTCTTTGGTCTTTTCAATGCATACCTGTTGTTGTGGCCTGGCGATATTTTGTACACTTATGCGCTTGCAGGCATGTTCATTTTACCTTTTTATCGCTTGCCCGTAAAG
>CANHYZ010000358.1 GCA_947464885.1 Flavobacteriales bacterium | reverse complement strand
TCGATGATTATTTCACGGATGAAAACGGTCATTATGAATTCCGTTTTCAGGAAAATCATCTAGCCTATAAACAGTGCGAGGAAGGTGTTCGAACAGCTATGCAGCAAGGCGCTCCGAAAATCATCCTGCACAATACGTTCACAATGGAGTGGGAGATGGAGCCCTATTTCAAACTCGCCGTTGAGCGTGGCTATCGCTTGCATGTCCTCACAGTGGAGAATAGACATGGCAGTGAAAATGTGCATGATATCCCGGAAGAACACATTGAACGCATGCGCGGGAAGTATGTGGTCAAGCTGTAAGAGTTGTGAAATGGTGAAATAGTGAAATGGTGAAATGGTGAAATGGTGAAATGGTGTGCCCTTCGTCCTTCTACTGTCATCCGTCATCTGTAATCTATATTCGAATAAAGTCAGCCCCTTCGGGGCTGTATTGCACACCTCGCGCCTATTAGCTATTGAAAGTTGGCCCCTCTGGGGCCGCGTAAGTGGCGGTGTGGTTTATCGGTAGTTGGCCCATCGGTTAAGGTCGACAATTATCGTTCGATTCCCAATTATACTTCCATTGATTTGCGTAGCCAATTTCCTTCGCTCAGGCTTCGGCTGCTCTCAGCCCAAGTCGCCGCTGGTCATCCGTCATCTGTCATAGAATAAAGTCAGCCCCTCCGGGGCCGGGCGCAATCGGCGGTGATTATCGAATATTGGGCATTCAACTTCACCCTTCACCCCTCACCCCTGCATCAATTCCTCCATCCCAAACACCCCCTTCTTTCCGCACATAAACTCCGCCGCCTTCACCGCTCCGAGTGCAAATCCTTTGCGGTTGTAGGCCTGGTGAACGAGTTGGATTTCATCCACAGCCGAAATATAGCGAATGATATGGGTGCCCGGCACTTCGCCTTCGCGGCGTGAGATGATGCCCAGCTTGTGCGTGTCATCGGTCGGCTCGTTGATCCAGCCCTCGCGAGAAGGGTAGTTTTCCAGAATGCCTTCTGCCAAAGTAATGGCCGTGCCACTTGGAGCATCGCGCTTGGCGGTGTGGTGGATTTCTTCCATTGAAGGCGAGTATTCCTCAAAGTCGCGCATGATGCGGGCCAGCTCTTTGTTGAACTTGAACAGAAGATTGACACCTATCGAGAAATTGGACGCGGTGAAGAGGCCTCCGCTCATACTTGAGCAAGCCTCTCGCACCTCGGGCATGCGCATGTACCAGCCCGTTGTGCCAACGACTACCGGCACATCTGCGTCAAAGCACTTGAGGATATTGTCAACAGCCGAATGCGGCTCAGTGAACTCAATCGCGACATCCGTACCTGCGAGATCTGCTGCCTTAAAGGGCGTACTGCGCGTCGAACGGAGGGTAACGGTATGCCCGCGCTGAAGTAAAATCTGTTCGATTTCCTTGCCCATTTTGCCGTAGCCGATGAGTGCAATGTTCATGGTGATTAGAATTGAAGGGTGAGCCCCAGCCCGTGGTGCCTGCTCCCCGCCACGAAATAGGAGGGATGCCAGCGCAGCGAGAGGTCGTTGCTGATGTCGTAATAAAATAGATGTGCATCGACGTTGGCGTCGATAGCCTGCAAGATGTAAACGCCCACCAAACTCATGTAGCTGATGTCCATGAGTTTCCCGAAGTAGTCCATGCCATCTTTGAGGTAAAGCGGATTATCGCTTTCCGTGGCTATGGTCAGCGGATCACCATCAGCGGCGGCGATGTACTGGTTTTTGAAGTACTTGTAATTGCGGGTGTTGTAGTCGATGAAAACGACACAAGTGCCTAAACCGGCCCATACCACCGGAACTTTCCAGTATTTGCGGAAGAATGAGCCCTCTTTGGCCATGCCGTTGTAGATCTGTCCGGCACTCGGCAGACCCAATGCCAATACGGTGGCCTTGAAGGGCGAGTGCGGTTCTTGATGCCAGCGCACGGAAAATTCCTTACGAAAACCGCTTTTGAATAGCGCCGTGTCGGTCGCCGAGTTTAGGGTGTCGGCAGTCTGTGCCAAAGCGAATCGGCCGGTCAGCAGTAGAATCGTAAGCAGAAGTGTTGTGCGCATTAACGGGACAAAGAAAATCGAACGGCGCCAAAGAACGTGTATGATTAAAATTTATTCCCAATAAAAGTTCCGAATTACCTTTGCACCCCCGAGTCAATGAACCCTCGGGGAATGCGTTCTTTAATCAAACTTAAAAATCAAAACAATGTCACAAAACATGATGGCAACCGACACTTACAGCAATGAACTGAAGGTGTACGTGAACCAAGAGAAAGCTGCGGTCGACCTGCTCAATTCGGTTGGCAAGCTGCTGTTCGAAAAGAGCATCGAGCTCGTGTTGTTTCGTAACCACATGGTGGATATCAGCGCCACTGAAATCATGCGTCTGCACAAGTACGCAGCCGAAGTGGTAGGCAAACCCATCTCTATTTTCGACACGGCCGATCTGGCGCGTGGTCTTTTCGAGATGGAATTGGCTCCGGCCAAGATTGACATCGGCAAACTGGCCAGCGAATGGCTCGCCGAGCGCGATCACTTCAAGAATCAATCAGAATTTTTATCGGAGAAACTGCGCAACTTCATGCAAGAAGAAGGCGCAGATATAGAGCCCCGCGACGTGGTGTTGTTTGGCTTCGGTCGTATTGGCCGCTTGGCTGCTCGCGAACTCGTGAAGCAGGCCGGCAAGGGACAGCAGTTGCGCCTGCGTGCTATCGTAACCCGCGAGGACGACGATTTGAGCATCAAGAAGCGCGCGGCGTTGTTTGAAAACGATTCGGTACACGGACGTTTCAAGGGCACCGTCGACGTGGATTATGAAAACAAGTGCATGATTGTAAACGGTCAGCGCATCCACATGATCGGCGCCAAGGATCCCGGAGCGATTGATTATACCGCTTATGGCATTCATAACGCCTTGTTGATTGACAACACCGGTGTATTCAAAGACCGCGATGCATTGAGCATTCACCTCAAGGCCAATGGTGTGGAGAAGGTAATTCTCACAGCGCCCGGTAAAGAGGTTCCCAATATCGTTTACGGCATTAACCACCGTGACCTCGACATCGAGAACGAGACGATTTTCTCGGCAGCTAGCTGCACCACCAATGCTATTTGTCCCGTGCTGAAGAGCATCCACGATGCCTATGG
>CANHYZ010000357.1 GCA_947464885.1 Flavobacteriales bacterium | reverse complement strand
TGTTGGCAACAAAGTCGAGACCCTTTGTGTATATCATAAGCACACGCATATCTTCATGCTGACGGATATACTCTAAGTACTGATTTTGGATATTGACCAGGTATTCGTCGGTAATATTTTGCTCGTAAGATCGTCCACGCTTGCGAATATTAGAGTGTAATTCCTCGACATCGAGGTAGAGATAGACCATCAAATCAGGCTTGGGACAAGTGGCTTCGACAATTTCATACATCTTCATGAAGAGGTCGTACTCATCCTTGCTCAGATTGTTTTTAGCAAAAATCTGGCACTTACTAATGAAGTAGTCGGATATAATATTCGGTGAAAACAAATCAGCGGTATTGAGTTCACGCTTCAACTGGGAAAATCGCTCCGATAGGAAACTGAGCTCAACAGGAAACGCATAGCGTTCGGGGTTTTCATAGAATTTCGGCAGAAACGTGTTCTCAGTAAACTCTTCCAAAACGAGTTTGGCACCAAGATCTTCGGCCAATAACCTGGAAAGGCTGGTTTTCCCTGCCCCAATGTTCCCTTCGATCGATATGTACTTGTATGGATTCACAAACGCGTTACCTTTCCCTTATCCGAACAGGCTTTCAACAATGCCGTAACTGACTGTTTCAATTCAGGATGAATGAATTCCGGGGCAATTTCGGCCAACGGCTCCAGTACAAATCTACGCTCGCTCATGCGCGGATGCGGAACTTGTAATGCTTCCGTGCTGATGATTTCCTCACCGATGAACAGTACATCGATATCCATCTCCCGCGACACATAGCCCTGTGAACTGCGCTCACGACCAAAAAATTCCTCCAGATCAGCGATTTCCATGAGCAATTCCTTATCAGTAAGTTCACTTTCAATGTGCACGACCTGATTGAGAAAGTTCGGCACATCGGACATGCCCCAAGGCTCACTTTCATAAATGGAGGAAACACCCACGACGTCCCCGAAATTAAAATCGATGAACTCAAGTGCCTCCTCCAAGTTGGCTTCGCGCTCGCCGAGGTTACCCCCAATGCACAAATAGATTGCTCGCTTCATTGGCCAAAAGTAGCAGGAGGATTACAGATTACGGATGACGGGTTACAGATTAATCCGTCATCCATCATCCGTCATCTGTAATCATAGAAGTATTTTCGCGCCTGATGCTCAACGAAGAAACTATCTGCGCACTTTCAACGGCACCCGGAATCGGTGCCATAGCCCTTGTGCGCATGACCGGACCTGAGTCCTTGCGCATTGCGCAGTCGGTCTTTAGTAAAGACATCAGCACGGCAGCAACGAGCAAGGCCATTCACGGGTGGATAATGGAAAGCGATCAACGCATTGATGACGTGCTTTTGACTGTTTTCCGCGGACCGAATTCGTTCACGGGCGAGGACACTGTCGAGATTGCCTGTCATGGTTCGATTTTCATCCAGTCCGAAATTTTGCGTCTGCTGACGGATGCCGGTGCGCGCTTAGCCCGTGGTGGTGAATTCACCATGCGTGCATTCATGAATGGTAAGATGGACCTTTCACAAGCCGAGGCAATTGGCGATTTGATTGCCTCTGAATCTGCCGCTGCGCATCGCCAGGCGGTTCATCAGATGCGAGGAGGGTTTTCGAAGGAAATCAATGGTCTGCGCGACCGACTGATTCACTTCGCTGCATTGGTGGAGCTCGAACTTGACTTTGCAGAGGAGGATGTTGAGTTCGCTAATCGGGAGCAATTTCGGAGTCTGCTGGTAGAAATCCTCGGTGTTGTGGAGCGATTGAAAGCATCATTCAAGCTCGGCAATGTGTTGAAGTCGGGTGTTCCTGTGGCCATATTAGGGGCGCCGAATGCCGGAAAAAGCACCTTGCTCAATGCCTTGCTCAACGAAGAGCGGGCAATCGTTTCCGACATTGCAGGCACCACGCGCGACACGATCGAGGAGCACATTACCATTGACGGCGTGCGCTTCAATTTCATTGACACTGCAGGTATTCGCGACACGCGCGACACCATTGAGAGCATCGGCATCGGACGAGCGATTGAGAAGGCTCGCAGTGCTTCGGTAATTTTACTCATCTTCGACGCCACGAGCACGCATTACGATTCGTTTCTGAATTTTAAAGAATACCTCTTGCGCGAGACCGGTAACGATAAGCATGTTATAGTTCTGGCGAATAAAACAGACGACACTCATTTCGACGATGGCGTTTTCAATAGGCACTTTGCGGGTGAAGAGCAGCTTTTAAAGATATCGGCTAAACACGGCACGCATATCGAGCAGCTCAAGCAGTCGCTGCGCAACGCTATCGATTTGGGCAAAGTTCACAGCGGCGAGACCATTGTTACCAATGCTCGGCATCATGCCGCGCTGACAAAGGCCTCGGAAGCACTCACCGATGTACTCCAGGGCATGGACTCCGGTCTTACAGGGGATTTTCTCGCTATCGACATTCGACGGACATTGCATCATTTGGGAGAAATCACCGGCAACGTTTCACCCGATGATTTACTGAACCACATCTTCAGTTCGTTTTGCATTGGCAAATAGAATCCTAGACAATGGTATAAAAGTTCGAATGGTTACCCCATTTATAGGACGAGAGATTTCAGCTTAGAATCGAATTTGAGAATCGGTTGTGGTGGTAATCACTATCTTACCTTACATTGTGCCATCCAATTAACCATGATTGACACAATAGGTCACGATCTACTCAATAGACTTCACCCGCTGCATTGTGCATTCAATGAAGTGGGAGACCTCTATTTCTGCAGCAAGGGGGTGAGCGAATTATTTCCCGACGCCAAATCAATTGTGGATTTGTTCGCCTCGAATAGCGCAAACGAATTATTGGATCTTGTAAGCGAACTCAAGAGCACCTCAACAGACTGCGGTATTATCGATGTTTTTTCCATTCAACTGCACACCACTTGGCTAGGTAAATTGACCCGACTGGATGCGCAAAATCGATGGTTGCTATGCATGGAAACGTCCGTTAAAAAAAACGCATCTGAAATTTCCGCAGAGCAAATGAGCAGTGAGCAAGTTATAGAATTGCAACGACAGGCTCTTTTCTATGAAGCGCTTCTTCATCAGCTGCCGGCGGAGGTTGCTGTTTTCGATCCGGATTTCAAATTCCTGTTCGTCAATCAGAATGCGATAAAGAATGAGGA
>CANHYZ010000356.1 GCA_947464885.1 Flavobacteriales bacterium | reverse complement strand
TTCCCTTTTCGGTGAGTTCGATTTGATTGTGTTTTTCGTCGATCACGAAGAAGAGCTCCGCATCAACCTTCGGCATATCCCGTTGGTTGTCTTGCAGGTATTGGCCTTCCGTCTTGAGTAATTGTGCCTTGATACCTTCTTCACTCAGGAATTTGATGAGGGCCTTGTTTTTCGGCAATCCGCGATAGGCGCGGTAGAGCGCCATAGAACCCTCTGTTGTTTCTTCTTTTGATGGGGATGAAGTTTCAGGTTGAAGTTTTTTCTTGGCGAGCGTCAGGAAATCATTGGCTGCTGACTTTTGTGCGTTTATCAGCAATTGCACTTTCGGCTTGAGTGCATCAAATTCTTGGTCATCACCTTTTGGTGTAGGTCCGGAGATAATCAACGGCGTTCGGGCTTCATCGATGAGTACGCTATCGACCTCATCGACGATGGCGAAATGATGTTTGCGTTGCACGAGTTGTCCGGCTTCTACGGCCATATTGTCGCGCAGGTAATCGAAACCGAATTCGTTGTTGGTGCCGAAGGTGATGTGCGCACGGTAGGCGTTGCGACGGGCGTTGCTATTGGGCTGATGACGGTCGATACAGTCTACAGACAAGCCGTGGAATTCGTAGAGAGGCCCCATCCATTCTGAGTCGCGTTTGGCGAGGTAGTCGTTGACAGTAACCAAGTGAACACCTTTACCGGCTAGCGCGTTGAGGAACACGGGAAGTGTTGCAACGAGTGTTTTTCCTTCACCGGTAGCCATTTCAGCGACCTTACCGCGATGCAGGGCGATACCACCAATGAGCTGCACGTCGTAGTGCACCATGTCCCACTGTACGCGGTTTCCGGCTGCCATCCAGTTGTTTTTCCAGATGACGGTGTCGCCCTCAATGGTCACATAGTCTTTCGCTGTGATCGTAGCGAGTTGGCGATCGAAATCGCTTGCCGTCATACGCAATTCGGAATTTTCTTTCAGTCGGCGAGCTGTTTCGCGAACGATGGCGAAGGCTTCGGGAAGAATTTCTTCGAGCACGACTTCCAATTCGCGGTCAATGTCTTTTGTGAGTTTATCGACCTGTGTGAAAATGGCTTCTTTTTGTTCGAGTTCGGTGCCGGGTAAGGCCTCTGCTTGAATTTTCAGCTGAGCGATTTCCTCTTCGTTGGCAGCAATGCGCTGTGCAATTGTCTGCTTGAGTTTCTCGCTGCGGCTGCGCAGTTCGTCATGGCTTATGCCGGTGAGTGACTGCCCAAGCGATTTAATTTTCTCGACAACGGGGGTTATGGTTTTCAGGTCCTGCTGGCTTTTATCGCCCACGAGTTTTTTCAGGATCTTGTTAATGGCTCCAATCATATATAAGAAGTATATCTCCGGGTAAGGTGAAACTCCGGGGTGGCAAATTTAGCACGTCGGACGGCTTCGGACGGCTAAAAATGGTGCCACCGGTTCGGCGGCTGTCAGCCTGTCGCTTTCCTAGTCGGATTTGTCGTGAATCCCTGATTTTCATGGGTGATAGTTGTCATGTTAAAAAGTATGGTCGGTTGTCAATTGTTTCTTTTTGCGTTCACGGCAATTTTGGGTAACCTTTGGCAACGTCGAACCGGAGGAGTGTAAGGCAGCCTAACTGACTGAGATTCCAAGGGAAAGATTGCTGAAGTATATTACCTGTTTAACGTTAACCGACCAATTTGCCTCCAATTATGGAATCTGTGGCTGAACTCACATTACAAGACCAAATGACTTTACACACTGAAGAGCCGATTCTGCGCGAGAATCCGGATCGATTCGTATTATTTCCCATCGCACATCATGATATCTGGCATTTTTATAAGAAGAGCCAGGCGAATTTTTGGACAGCTGAGGAGATTGACCTTGAGGCTGATCTGGTGGATTGGAATACGAAGCTCAACGACGATGAGCGCCATTTCATTAAGCATGTATTGGCATTCTTTGCGGCAAGCGATGGTATCGTGAATGAGAATTTGGCTGAGAATTTCGTGCGTGAGGTTCAATACACAGAGGCCAAGTTTTTCTATGGCTTTCAGATTATGATGGAGAACATCCATAGCGAAACGTATTCGTTGTTGATTGACACGTATATCAAGGATACCAAGGACAAGAATTACTTGTTCAAGGCTGTTGAGACGTTGGATTGTGTGCGCAAGAAAGCGGATTGGGCATTGCGCTGGATTAAGAATGGTTCATTCGCGGAGCGCTTGGTGGCGTTTGCTGCGGTGGAAGGAATATTCTTCAGTGGCTCGTTCTGCAGCATTTTCTGGTTGAAGAAGCGCGGTTTGATGCCGGGCTTAACCTTCTCCAATGAGTTGATCAGTCGTGATGAGGGTTTGCACTGTGACTTCGCTTGTTTGTTGTACAACAATCACATCATCAATAAGCTTTCTAAGCAGCGCATTGCCGAGATTATTACCAATGCGGTTGAAATCGAAAAGGAGTTCATCATTGATGCATTGCCCGTTAAGTTGATTGGTATGAACAGCGACATGATGGCTCAATACATTGAGTTTGTTGCTGATCGCTTGTTGATGGAGTTGGGTAACGACAGTATTTACAACAGGAGCAATCCGTTTGACTTTATGGAGATGATTTCCCTCCAGGGAAAGACCAATTTCTTTGAGAAGCGCGTAGGCGAATATCAAAAGGCCGGCGTAATGGCTGATAAAGACAAGCAGACCTTCTCGTTGAGCGAAGATTTTTAAGGAGCTAAAGAAGCTTCGTTAATTAAAAATCACGGAGCTGACAAAATAAGTTTTCACATTTTATCGATGTGAATAATTACAGCGGGATTCTTAAAAACAACGCCCGTCGTTTTTTTGAGAATACGATACCTAAACACGTTTATTGCACTGCTGATTCGTCGTTGGCGAGCGTATTGCCAAAGTGCTGATTTAGCGAGTGTTTCACGAACACAGTGTTTGTGAAATTGACCAAGCTCACTTCGGTGAGTGCTTGACGGAAAGGGAGCCGGCGAGTATAATTGGAATGTCCCTGCCAACTACAACCAAAAAAAAACACGTACTATGTTCGTTGTAAAAAGAGACGGTCACAAAGAGACAGTCAAGTTTGATAAAATCACCGCCCGCATCGGGAAGTTGTGTTACGGATTGAATCCGATTGTGGATTCAGTGAAGGTAGCCATGAAGGTGATTGAGGGGG
>CANHYZ010000355.1 GCA_947464885.1 Flavobacteriales bacterium | reverse complement strand
TCTGTTCGGTAGCTGCGGCATATTGAATGGTGAACATGGCCTCTGCGGGGTTGGGGTAAATCACCATCGCATGCTGTGATGATTCATGCAAACCGCTGATGATCGCATTGAAGGAGGTTGAAGTGCTCAAGCAGCCGTTCACTGCGGTAACCTGGTAGGCTCCGGATTCATTGGCGTCATAGGTCTGACCCGTTGCACCGTCAATAGCAGTGCCGTTCAAATACCACTGATAGCCCGTCTCAGGTTCAACATTCGTTACCGATAGGGTTGTTCCATTTTGCTGAATGACGGGTTGAGCCGGCGGGGTGGTGCTCACATAAACATCGCCGATGGTGAAGGTGGAATAGAAATCACCCACCTCGTAAATGAGTTTGATGGTGTAGTTTCCCGGTGCATCGAACGTGTACTCGATGCTGCCATCACAACTGGGCAATACGACATCATTGCCAATCTCGTAGCGACATCCCGTTGTTTCGAGATTGATTTGCGATGTGTTGTTGAGGATGAGTGTGCCGCATTCTTCCGTGTAGGTCACATGCCCCATGATTTCACACAGCAGACAATCCTCGGCTCTTGATCCGTCGGTACAAGCCTGCACGAAGCTGTTGCCTGAAAGGAATACGCCTGAATCAAATATCATATCTGCCACGTCTGCAATGGCTAGCTTGATGTGGTAGACTTCGCCAATCTGCAATCCACCGATGCAGGCATGAAGCGGTATTGTATAGGCATCATATTCTGCTAATATCTGCCCTGTGTTTAAAACGAAATACTGCGAATTCATATTAGCGTTGACGGTGTTGATGGCCACCGGTTCTGCAGTGCCGGGCACGAGTGCAATGTTCACGGCTTCATTCGCGAATGTTCCGCTGATACCGGGACCGCTAACGAAGAAACCAAATACATCGTTAAAAGCAGTTCCAACGAATTCTTCATACTCTTCCGATCCGAAAACATAAACAAAATCCATCGAGTCTCCGGTTGCAATAAAATCAAATTCCAAAATTGCTCCGTCAAAACTTGGGCCTGCGACAAGACCGGCAATATCTGTATCGTTTTGTGCTCCATTGGTGATCACGCTCATCGTTACCCCATCGTCATAGATTCCCTCAGCGGCAAAGGCAGGACCTGTAGACAAGATCAGACCCGTTTCGATTCCTATTCCTGAGCCATTGGAGGTGAACGTTCCGACCCCGGCATTCAAGGTATTCGCCGAAACTCCGTTGTATGTGACATTGGATATGAAGACGCCGTTCGACAAGAATATGTCCTCAACCGCTTGTTGCGGTGTCAACGTTGTATCGACTTCCAATTGAGCCGATGCTTGCAAAATCAACAATGAAAGGAAGGGTAGAAGGAGTTTTTTCATGGATGTGAATATTGAGTTGGCAGGCTCAATATTAGTCAATTATTTGGATAAATGGCAAGTGTCGAGTGACGAATGAGGCGGCCAATTCTCATGCTCATTCTGTTTCTCATTCTGTTTCTGTTTTTAACCGCAGAGAACACGGAGTTAGCAGAGAGTTTTAGTTTTGGCAACAAATTCCCGGAAAAGCTAAAAATGTTGCCAAGTGGATTTTTCATGATTTGACACCGCTGCCATTGACCACGAGACACGCCTTGTCCGTACTTCGTACTTTGTAATTTGTACTTCTTGTGTTCCGCCCCGGGGCCTGCTGAAAGGGGACGCACTCGCCACTCGCCATTCGTCACTCGCCATTTGTCATTCGTCACTACGCAAAAAGCGCCGCCTGGTTAAGGGAGCGGCGCTTTTTTAATTAAGAGTACTAAAAGTCAGAGTGGCCCTGCACGGGAGCCACCCAATTAGTTACTGGTACCTTTATCAGGGGTTGAGTTTTCTTCTTCGTTATTGCCTCCGAGATCGAAGGTGATGGGCATGATGTAGTTTGAATCCACCGGCACGCCATTCTTTGCAGCAGGCTGCCAAGTGGGTAGTGAGGATACAAAGCGCAGGGCTTCTTTATCCAGAAGTTCATGAACACCATCTGTAATCACCGGCTGACTTACCTCTCCGGTAGCGTCAATGGTAAATGTCACGTAAACGGTACCTTCAATTTGGCCTGCTTTTGCAGGTTCAGGATAATTCAAGGAGTCGGTGACCAACGTTTGCAAGGCTGCCATTCCGCCGGGGAACTTCGCTGGCTTTGAAGCACGATTGGTTTTCACAAAATCTTCCTCTGGATAGAAACGGTCCGGCTTGGGTTTTCCTTCAAAATTCCAACGCTTCCAAGTGCCCACTTTGAAACCGTTTTTGAAACGACCTTCCGATTCCTTGTAGCCATTCGCATAGAAATAGGTGAATTCACCATGAGCCACTTCTAAAGCAGGATCCGTGTAATTTCCCGTCATAAACGATTCACCGGTAAGGTATTTTACGGTAACCTGGTAGGAGCTATCGCTGACTGTGCTGATTTCCCGAACGAAACGGGCCGTATTGATGTCCGACGTCACGCGATGCTGGAAGTCCAGCGAATCACGACGGATTTGACCGAACACACTGAAAGTGAGTAGGGAGAAAGCCGAAATACAGACAATTCGTAGAATTTGCGTCATACAATTTAGTCGCTTAAAATTTTAGGCCGCGCTAAAATAAGCAAAAGAAAGACGCGCTCATTGTCAAAGGTTGTCTCATTTTTCGGAACATTTGCGAAATATTTGAAGCCCATTATGGATTACGTTTTTGAAAAGACTTGGAATGAGACAGTTAGTAAAATCTCCGCCTCCTTCGGAGAAAAGTTAGATTATGCCGCGATTCTTTTCCTCATTGGTGTCCAGGAGTTAGGGCAAGATTACCAGAAGTATAAGAAGGACGAGAAGTTGGAATTGATGCACGTCGGTATCTGCTCACTGTTGGTCCCCTACGGCTATTACACCTTTGTTGGTCGCGACGAACAGGGTTGGCCCCATTTCGAACGCAACGGCGACCTGCCGAACCTCACCCCGACGGAGCAGGAGTTGCTGGTGAAGAAGGCGATTGTGAACTACTTTCAGTAGTGACTAGTGACGAATGACTAGTGACTAATGGAGCAAAAGCGAGTCTTGTGCCACATTCGTTACTTGTCATTCGTCACTTGTCACTCGTCCTTACTGAAAGTAGTTCACAATCGCCTTCTTCACCAGCAACTCCTGCTCCGTCGGGGT
>CANHYZ010000354.1 GCA_947464885.1 Flavobacteriales bacterium | reverse complement strand
TGCAGATGATGAAGGCGAAGATGATATGTTTGATGCTGACGAGGATTACTTCGATGAAAGTGAATTCAACGGTTCATACGGCAGTTACGATGACCATTAAAGCACCCTACCTATTCGCCATCATAGGCGCACTGCTATTCTCAGCGTGTAAATCCGACAACCGTCAAGTCACCGCTGATATGATTCACTTTCCGGACGCAAACGGAGAAGCTTCCGAAGATGCTCCGGTCATCACTTTTGACTCGGCTATTTGCCGTTTCGGAACACTCGCCGTTGGCGAAAAATTCGTTCACACCTTCCGTTTCACCAACACCGGAAAATCACCACTGCTTATCGCACAAGTAAATCCATCCTGCGGCTGCACTACACCAAAAGATTGGCCTACCGAGCCAGTTGAACCGGGAGCACAAGGACAAATTACCGTGGAGTTTAATAGCACCGGTAACTCCGGTCAGGTCGACAAGTCCGTATCCTTGGTCACCAACTGTGTGCCCGGTGTATGGGTATTGCGCTTGCAAGGAACGGTGATCGGCGCCGATGTGCCGCAGCAAAATAACTCACCGGTGCAGATGGAAATGGAATTACCTTAACCCGCTCAATTAACAATTCACTTTATATGACAATTACACTTTTGCAAGCGCAAGGCGCTGACGGAGGAATGGGAACACTCTTGTTCATGGTCGGCTTTTTTGCCATTTTCTATTTCTTCATGATTCGTCCGCAGATGAAAAAAGCCAAGGAACAACGCAAGTTTCAGGAGGCGGCCAAAATCGGTGATCGCGTGATGACCATTGGCGGTATTCACGGAGAAATCATCGAAACCGACGAAACCACCGTCGTGATTAAACTGGACCAAGGACGCATGCGCATTGAAAAGGCTGCGTTGAGCGCTACCAAGCAGGTAAGTGAAGGCCAGGACAAATAATGAACGGATTATTTACATTTGAATAAAATCACTTCCATGAAAAATGTCATTTTCTTCTCACTCACTGCCATGCTGATGGGCGGCTGTGATCACAACCATGCTCCTGCTGCGCCGGAAAGTAAGGCCATGACTCAAGAGTTTTATGGCGACTCGTTCGATGTGGCTATCTCTATTCCTGCTTCGGCTATTGCCGCTCAGCTGGAAGGAAAGGATACGCTTTTCACCACGATTGACGGCGTCATCGATCAAACATGTCCAAACGCAGGCTGCTGGCTCAACATGAAGCTCGACAGCGGCATTCAGAAGATCACCACCGACCATGTATTCTTTGTTCCTCTGGAAGGCTGTGAAGGATTGAAGGCTAAGGCAAAAGGAAAGGCCTATTATGATGAGATCAGCGTTGAAATGCTTAAGCATTACGCGCAGGAAGAAGGAAAGACAGAGGCTGAAATTGCCGCAATCACTGAACCCAAAAAGGTGCTCAACTTTGTTGCAACCGGCGTCATGATTGAAGGCTACACCGAACCCGAAGGAGGTGCAAAACAAGGATCCTGCACCCATGATCACGGCGATGGTGAACATCACGACCATGAGCATGAGCACGAAGGCGAACAACATGAAGAAAAGGGTGGTCATTAAGACCCCCTTTTTTATTTTATTCCGGCATCTATGGACAAGTACCGTGTTTTATTAGTGGAAGATGAGGATAGCCTGAGTTCTGCGCTAATCCTCAACCTCGAACTCGAAGGGTATCATGTGGTACTGGCCAAAGATGGCCACACGGCGCTGGACAAGTTTCGCAATCAGCATTTCGATGTCGCTATTTTAGATGTGATGATTCCTCATGTGGATGGTTTTGCGGTATGCCAAACCATTCGTTTGGAGGGTAACACAACGCCTGTGCTCTTTCTATCGGCCAAAGGAACAGGCAAAGACCGAGTTGAAGGACTGAAAATTGGTGGTGACGACTACCTGACTAAGCCCTTCGATTTGGAGGAACTCATGCTACGGGTGAAGAAGCTTATTCGTCGGCACGATAGCGCGGCCACCCTCGCCGATATCAATGAGTATAGCTTCGGTAATTGTCACGTCAATTTTTTGAACTTCACCATTCGGGATGTAAGAGGAAATGATTTAGTCATCACCAAGAAAGAAATCATGCTGCTCAAATTGCTGATCCAACGCAAAGGTGAAGTGGTTAGCCGTGAAGAGATTCTAGAGAAAATATGGGGCTATGATGTATTCCCAAGCACCCGCACCATCGACAATTACATTCTGGCCTTCCGCAAATATTTTGAGGTAGATACACGCCATCCGCGTCACTTTCATTCGGTGCGGAGTGTCGGCTATCGCTTCACGGAATAATCAGGGAATTAACTCACGCATGGCGGCTTCTACCCCTTCCGGTGTATGGTCAGCCTTTCTCTTCTGTTGCTGAAGATAGTTTTGCCAAGCAATCGCTTCAGCCATTTCCTCAAACGTGTTATACTTCAGTTGTGTCGCTGTTTTGTTGAGAATCCACAAAGCCGACAAACTTGAAGCAATCATGATTCCGCTGAGAAACCAATCCATGCCAATACCCAGCGGAATCGAGACAAAAACAATGAAAATGAGCAATCCCTGTGGCAGGCGAGCGGGGCGTAATATATCCAGGTCGATTCCGGCCTTGTCTGACCACTGCTTAACCCTTGCGCGTCTGCCTTGCGATGGCAGAAGGTCCTTGAGCTCAGCGTCTGCAGCAATCTCGGTGGTCGTTTGGGTTAACTCGACCCAGGATTTACGCAAAACGGCCATGGCTTTTTCCGTCGTCCACTCCCCGCTCAACTCATCATTGATGCGCTGAATGAGCATATCCCGCAAACTGGAAGCAGAATATTCATCCCTGTTGAATTCATCTTGTCGGATTGCGATGTTAAACCGCTTGTTCAAGGTCGAAACGACTGATGCGACCTGCTGCTTTTGATAGTTGATTGCCATAGGAAAATTCGGTCGCAATATTAGTGAAGCAAAAGGATAGCTTGAGATTCGGAAGAGAATACATTGATCATAGCTGTTAGACCTATCCTAATGCACCCTAAGCTATTGATTTTCAGACGAACTAAATATTTTTGAAAAAAATCAGGCAACCCCCTCTTAACACTATCGTCATATAGATGGTTGCGCAGTTTTTCCAGAACTGCGTTGGTTTCAAAATTTTCCTTGCAGGTTTACAAAAAGGGGTTCGACGTGAATCCCTTT
>CANHYZ010000353.1 GCA_947464885.1 Flavobacteriales bacterium | reverse complement strand
CTTCGAGCTCGTTGTGCTGAATCTCAATCTTCTGAAGGGCCGGTAATTGGTCAAAGCTGTTGGGAAGCACTGCAATCCTGCACTTGTTCAATTTCAACTCCTGTAGGTTTTTGAAACTGAAAATAGCTTCCGGAAACTCGCCCAGTTTCTGTTTGGAAAGATCCAGACGAATCACATTTTCGGCATCCGCTAATGCTGACTCAATCGATCTGTAAACGGGAACCGTATCCAACGACTCAAACGCAACGCTCTGTGCCACGGATATCATCGGTGCCATCAAAGTGAATACGACAAGTGTTAGGAGTTCTTTTCCGAATGCCATGTGTGCGCTTTCTTACAATCCGCCGCTATCGCCTCCTTCAGTTCATCCAGCGAAGAAAATTTCTGCTCTTCCCGAATGTAATGGTGGAGTTCTACGGTTAGCGGATGGTCATACAATTCATGTTGAAAATCGAAGATATGCGTTTCGATGTTACGTTGTGCCGAGTCGCTAACGGTTGGACGTATTCCGATATTGGTTATCGCGTTAAAAATTCCAAAGGGCGTGTGAGCGACTGATGCATAGACGCCGTTTCGCGGGATTAGCTTATACTCAAATTCAAGCTTGAGGTTGGCCGTTGGAAAGCCAATGGTCCTGCCCAACTGTCGGCTTCTTTCGACATGCCCGTCGAGGGTGTAGGGTCTTCCCAATAGTGCATTGGCTTCTTCGATTCGGCCATCCAGCAAGGCATTGCGCACTTTGGTGGAACTTACCAGTATGGCGTCGACATCCTTAGCACTGATTTCTTCCACCCGAAAACCAAACACTTCGGAGAGTTCCAGCAAGGTGTTGAAATCGCCTTCACGGTTACGGCCAAATCGGTGGTCATACCCAACAACTACGGTATGTGCATTCAAGCCTTTCACCAGGAGATCGCGCACATATTCGAAAGCAGACATGCGTGAAAATGCAGCAGAGAATGGATAGACTACCAGATGATTCAATCCGCACGCTTCTAGCAGATGCGTTTTCTCCTGCGGAGAAGTGATGAGCGAAATATTGTGGTCTTCCGGATAGAGCACCATCCGTGGATGCGGATAAAACGTCAGGAGCACGCTTTCACCATCCACTTCACGCGCGAGTTCCGTTATGCGTTTGAGCAAGGCAGCATGACCGTGATGCACGCCATCAAACGTGCCGATGGTGACCACTGCATTTCGTAATGGACCAATGCTATGAATGTCGTGATGAATCTGCACAAAGAAGTCTATCTCGCGGCAAAGGTATCGGTTTAGCTTGAAATAAAAAGGGACCGTCGATTGACGGCCCCTCTTCTATTTCACTGAAAATCGAAATTATCGTGTCACATTGAACTGGCGTCTAAACATCTTCTCACCATCAATCACGAGGTTGAGGATGTAGTTGCCTTGTGGATAATCGCTCACGTTCAAGTTGAACATGTTCGCGCCCTGACCGTGCAATCCGAGGTTGTCAAATGTCACGAGTTTTCCTTGAATGTCGCGCACTTCATAAGCAACATATCCTGCAGCCTGCAGATTGAAGTCGATGCGCGCATCCGTTGACGCCGGGTTTGGACTGATGCCAAAATCCTGAACAAATTGAGCCTCTTCTTCTGTGTCCATTGCGTAGTAAAGCATCAAGCGAATTGCCGGTGTAGCGTCTGTCAAAAAGCCGACGCCAAAGAACCACAGGAATTCATCCTCTGTTGTCGTTTCAGCATAGTAGCCTGTGCTGAAATCCGTATCCTGTTCGTCAATGGCCTTAACAGCCAGTTCTTGTTCTGTTGCAAATTCCGTTTGGATAGCGGCGAAATAAGTGGTTCCGGGCACAAGATTCACCTCATCATCGAAGGGCAGATAAACAGGGAACTGTTGCGCAGCACCTGTTGGGACATAAGACGGCTGGACTTCGTATTCACCGAATGCAGCAAATTCGGCATCGGTAAGGTTGTAATCTTCACCACGTGCCAATAACAAAATATTGAAAGGGCAGAAATCGTCGGTTGAATTATCAAAGCGAATGCTCAATCCGAACGCTTGAGAACCCTCATTAAAACAGGTCATGTAGTTTCCATAACCGGTTGGGTTGTAGGGATCGTCCACGGTACCTGTACCAATAAACGGACGCATTTCCGTATTAATCAACGTTGGGTCATCATGTCCATACTCGCCATCTACAACGAGGAATTTTTTCTGCAGCGTGTTGTTATCCGGGGTGTCATCCGCACTGGTGTAGGTGACGGTTGTGCGCACAAAATAATCGCCCACAGTTGTAGGTGCCCAGCCGGTTGCTAAGAACAAGGTGTCTATAGGGTCACCAGGCGTTGGGCTTTCAGCATTGGAAAAAATCGTTACGCTGGAATCCACTGAAGCCAATACATTGAGGCTTGCGTCGAGTACCTCTGCGGTTACAACAGCAGATTGCGAGATGGTCCCGAGATTCTCGTACATGGCACCAACAATCAATCCACCATCCGCCGGCGCAATGGCCTGTTCCAAGGCGATACAGCGGTATTCGTAGTCTAGGAAAATGTCCCCGTTTGTAATGGCCGTAACACGCACATCATTCTGCACAGGGTTTTCGAATACACGTATATCATCAATACCCCAGAAATAATGCGAGTGCGTTGAGTTGCCGTTGGGTTGCCATCCAAAGCGAATAATCACCAACGGTTGACCTGCCGCAGCCGCAGAAATGTCGATGACCGTTACATACGGATTAGGTGCCGCATCATTCGCTCCTCCGGTGAAGCCCGGCGCTGCGTTGTAGGTAATCCAGCTCGTACCACCATCATTACTTACTTCAACGATAAAGGGTGTTTCATCTGCACAGCAATAACGGAAGGCTTGCTGAAACTCGAGCATCACACTGGGGCACGTGCTGAAGTTAATGGCCGGCGAGATAAGGTAGCCGCTTACATCTTCAGCCGGGTTTGTCGGTGTGATTTCGCCTCCTTGAAACAAGTCAGCGTCGAAAATCACCCAGCCATTCGCAGCAGTCGCTGATTGAAGCGCTTCTCCGGGATCAGAATAGCTACCTGCCGGACTATTGGCATCGGCCATCATCCAGATAGAGTTGCCACCGGTATCTTCAAATGTCCAGGCGCCGTTGCTGCCCTGACCACCGAAGCCGTTACTAAAGTCTTCAGTAAACACATCACGGCCTGCACTTACTTGATTAGTGT
>CANHYZ010000352.1 GCA_947464885.1 Flavobacteriales bacterium | reverse complement strand
TTGTCGTCCGCGTTTTACAACTAATCAGTATGGTCGATTTTACTTTAGCCGTATGAAGGCTTATCACGACTTACTTCAACATTTACTTGATCACGGCGTCAAAAAAAGTGACCGCACAGGAACCGGAACCTACAGTGTATTCGGCTATCAGATGCGCTTTAATTTACAGGAAGGATTTCCACTGCTCACTACCAAAAAACTACACACCAAATCCATCATACATGAATTGCTTTGGTTTTTGAAAGGTGACACCAACATCGCTTATCTCAAGGATAACGGTGTTTCGATTTGGGATGAATGGGCTGATGCGGATGGAAACTTAGGACCTGTGTACGGTTATCAATGGCGCTCCTGGCCAAACCCTGATGGTACACACACCGATCAGATTCAAAAGCTCATTGACGGATTGAAAAACAATCCTGATGGCCGTCGTCATATTGTGAGTGCATGGAACCCTTCTTTCATTGATCAAATGGCGCTACCTCCGTGTCATTGTCTTTTCCAGTTCTATGTAGCCGATGGTAAGCTTTCGTGCCAGCTCTATCAGCGCAGCTGTGATACATTTTTGGGCGTGCCCTTCAACATCGCCAGCTATGCGTTGTTAACGCTGATGATGGCTCAGGTTTGCGGTTTGGAACCGGGTGATTTTGTTTGGACCGGTGGCGACGTGCATCTTTATGCCAACCACGTCGATCAAGCCAAAATGCAATTGGAGCGTGATTTCCGTACACTCCCTACGATGCAACTCAATCCGGACGTAAAGGATTTGTTCGCGTTTACGTTTGACGATTTTACCTTGCTCAACTACGATCCACATCCACACATTAAAGCTGCGGTAGCAGTGTAACCGTAAAGCAGTGAATACAATTGAAAAGAACTGCAGTGTTGCTCTGATTGCCGCCATTGCCCGTAATCGCGAACTCGGCAAAGACAACAACTTGTTGTGGAGACTCTCCGATGACATGGCCTTTTTTAAAGCGACCACGTTGAATCACTGGGTCATCATGGGACGCAAGAGTTACGAAAGTTTACCGCCAAAATTTCGACCGTTGCCCAATCGAGTGAATGTAATCGTTACACGAGACCCTCACTATAACGGCGAAGGTTGTTTGGTGTTTCATTCAATAGAGGAATCCATCGAAGCGGCACGAAAAGCCGATCAACACAAGGTGTTCATCATTGGTGGTGCACAGATTTATGCCGAGTCATTAAAGAGCAATCTCATTAACGAAATGTACTTAACGCATGTAGCTGGGGAATTTCCGGAAGCAGATGTGTTTTTTCCGGAGGTGAATCCTTTGCAGTGGGAAACCACGCGTATTGCGGGTTTTGAGGCCGACGATAAAAATCAATTCGCAGGTGAGATTTTGCACTACGTGTCGAAGAAAGTTTAAACCTATCTTGGTGACAGGAGTCAGAAGCAAAAAATAGAATCTTATGAAAACAACTTTTTCCCTTGCATTGATTGCGCTTGCGATTACCGCCACCCTCTTTTCATGCCGCAGGAGCCGTGAACGAGAGTTTGGCAATGGCATTACCACAGATGATGGAACAGCGGAGAATCTCTTCGGTGATGTCTTCAAAGTGGTGGATGAAGTTTCCTCCTCCACCGAGGGCATTCGTGAAAATCAAATCGGCTGTATCGACACCATCATGATAGATACGCTGAGCACACCAAGGTCCGTTACCATTGACTTTGGCAGCGACGATTGCGTGGGCAACGATGGTCGAGTTCGAAAAGGAATTCTCAACATCACCTACACCGGTCGCTACCGAGAGGTTGGAAGTGTCATTACCGTTGTTCCCGAAAACTACACGGTTGATGGTTATCTCCTTGAGGGTGTTAAGGTCATTGAAAACCTAGGACTAAATGATCAAGGGCAATTGCATTATTCCGTATTGGTTGACGGGCGCATCACTGCACCGAACAATGCGTGGGAAATTACCTGGACTGCAAATCGCACTCGCACTTGGGTCGAAGGACAATCAACACCGACTATTTGGGATGATGCCTATACAATCTCCGGCTTCGGTAGCGGTGTCAATCGCAATGATGTTGAGTACACGACTAATATTACGGTGCCATTGCGCGCAGAAGTAGGATGTCGCTGGATTGTCAGCGGAGAAGCAACTATCGATCCTGACGGGTATGCCGAACGCTTTGTTGATTTCGGAAACGGTGAATGTAACAATGGTATTTTCGTGACCGTCAACGGCGAAACCTACACGCTAGGCACAGAATAATTCTATGACAACCTTTTTCCTTGATGGTATTCGTCATATCACCGACGTCGAAGGATATGACCACATGCTCTTTTTACTGGCACTAACAGCGCCATACAGCTATAAGGACTGGAAAACGGTTGTGCTCCTGGCAACAGCCTTCACCGTTGGTCATAGCGTCAGTCTATTCCTGGCTGCCTCTGATCTAGTGCGTTTCTCTTCGACCGTTATCGAGGCACTGATACCGGCCACTATCGTATTTACCTGTCTGGGAAACTTGATGACATCAGCCAACACACCTTCGGGCCGCTCCATGATCTATCGCTACAGCCTCGCAACGGCATTCGGCCTCATACACGGCATGGGGTTTTCAAGTTTCTTTCGCATGATTTTCAATGAAGGCCAATCGTTTGTTACCCAGTTATTCTTATTCAATCTAGGGGTTGAGTGCGGACAAGTATTCATTATCGCGATTATTCTTCTCGTTATTGGTCTTTTTGGAAAACTTCTTCCCGACTATCGCCGCAGGTTTTCCATGGTCCTATCGGCCACAGCCCTAGTAGTAGCATCGACCCTATTAGCTGAGAGAATTCTGTGACAATCGGCATCGATTTATCCTGCTAATTTTGCGTCCATTCAATTCCATGAAACGGCTCTTTATTTTTCCCATTAGGATTTACCAGCGTTTGCTGTCGCCCTTATTGGGAAAAAACTGCCGCTTCGAGCCGACGTGCTCCCATTACACCGCAGATGCTATTCAAGAATGGGGCGTCCTCAAAGGAATTTGGCTGGGGATGCGGAGAATTTTAAAATGCAATCCCTGGGGGCCTTTTGGATATGACCCAGTACCTAAGAAAAAATAATACGACTATGAAAAAAGCCATTTACTCCCTTACGTTCGTTGCGACCATTGCACTTGCCGGTTGCGTAAGTTCTGAAAGCGAAAAGCTCGCGAATGCACGAACACTGCAGAA
>CANHYZ010000351.1 GCA_947464885.1 Flavobacteriales bacterium | reverse complement strand
CTCACCGCAAAATGAAATTTTTCCTACCTATCACGCCGGAAGTATTTACTATGCTTCGAATCGCGCCGACACCTGGGGGGGCTATGATATTCGAAGAACATCAGGAGAGGATCAATGGAAAACGAGCATTGCAGAGGCTGCTCCTATGAACAGTGCCGGCGATGATGTGTGCGTGCTTTTCCTGAGCGATGATAAAGCGATTTTGACATCGAATCGTGCAGGTGGAAAGGGTGGTGATGATTTATTTCTGCTGCAGCGTGAGCCAAAGCCAGAAGAACTTCATGATATGCAGGCGTTCGTGGAATGCGCAGGAATGCCCGGTGCAGGAGTGGAGGTGAGCATTGTAAACGAGGCCGGAGAGATTATTCAGACCGCGCCAACTGATTCACTGGGAAGAATAGATATTCGTGCATTGCGTCTGAACAGGCATTATCGCTTTCAATTGAACCAGGGTGATGGCGAAGACTATGCAGCTTGCCTGTTGGTGGTGACTGATCCGCTGGGGAATCGTCTGACCGAAGTGCGATTCAACATGAAGGGATTCGCCGAACTGGAACTTCTGCCATTCCGTTTTAGCGCGTTGAATGAGCTTCGCATTCAAGATGAGAGTATCCTCACGTTGCAATTGGAAGGACAGCTTTTCCAAGATTCACCGGGTGATATCGGTCGCGGTGAGCCCATTACTATCCTAGACAGTAAAGGTGCGCCGGTGGCTATCGCCTACACCAACGACGTAGGGAAATTTCGCTTTACACGTCTCGATCCGCAATTGAGTTACGTCATGCGGCTTTCGGAGCAAACCGAGGCGAAGCAAGTGCTCATCACCGACAAAGGTGAACGAATCAGTCTGCCGGTGTTAAATGCGGAAATAAATTACCAACGAGTCGCGGCTGAGGATGCCTTGGTGCTCGTCAATGAATACAATGATTCAATTACGGTTTCAACCAAGGATTTATTCGTGATTAATCGTATTTACTACGATTACAACAGCACGCGTATAACACCGGAATCACGCCGTCAGCTGGATCAGCTTGCTGTCATTTTGGAACGCAACGCAACCATAGGTCTTGATTTTAACGCGCACACGGATGCACGTGGAGATGCGGCCTATAATCTAAAATTGTCTCAGCAGCGGGCCGATGCCGCTCTCGGGTATCTTTCTTCGAAAGGTCTACCAAGCCAGCGATTTAACGCTCGGGGTTTTGGTGAGAGCCGATTGCTGAATGAGTGTTGTGACGGTGTGTCATGCTCGGAACCTGAGCATGCACTGAATCGCAGAACGGAAATTCGCTTGAGAACGCTCTCGGATACTGCGGTGCTACCGGAATGACGAGTTTGAGATGAGTCACGGCATGTTTTGACATAAGTCATCTTATGTATTCGGTATTTTAGCGCTCATTTGTAAGTGTTAACTCACCACCAAATCCCGAATGCATATGCGTCATGAAATTCCTGTTAAGAGCGATGTTCTTCCTATTCCCTCCAATGAGACTGAGCGATTGGAAGAGCTATCCTCGCTGAACCTAATCGAAAGTGATCCGGAGGAGCTCTATGATGATATCACACGGATTGCAGCATCATTGACGGGTAGTCCTAATGCATTCATAACCTTGATCGATCGGGATAAGGTTTGGTTTAAATCGCAGATTGGAGGAAACAATTCTCAAATAGCACGCTGTGATTCGTTTTGTCAGCACACGATAATGGGGTACGATTTGTACGAAGTGAAGGACACCCATAAGGATGAGTTGTTTGCAGATAACCCCATAGTTAAGGGAGAACCTCATTGGCGTTATTATGCGGGTGTACCCTTAACGATGCCCGGGAATCTCAATGTGGGAACCCTTTGCATTCTCGATGTCAAGCCGAATGCATTAACAGAGGTTCAGGCACAGACCTTAAAGTTACTGGCCAATACAGTGGTGCATTTGATGAAGCTTCGCAGGAGTTACACGGATCTGACAGCGACACAGCACATGCTGAAGGTCTTGCAGGAAATCAATGAAGACTTTATTAAAACGCCCGATAGTAAGGGGGATTTATTCAAGAAAATGCTCGATTATGTTTTAAAGATTACGGGCAGTGAATACGGTTTTATCGGTGAGGTTTTTCTGCAGGATGGAAAACAAATCCTGCGCACATATGCCATCACCGACATATCGTGGAATGAGGAGACTGCTGCGCTGTATCAAAAACATGCGCAGCAAGGGATGCTCTTTACTAACCATGAAACGCTTTTTGGATATACCTTGAAGACCGGTGAAACGGTACTTTCCAATAACCCGGCGAGTGATCCCAGAAGTGGCGGAACTCCTAAGGGCCACCCGCCACTAAAGTCCTACATGGGACTTGCCATCAAGGATAACAAGGATAATCTTATCGGCATGATGGGCTTGGCTAATAAAAATGGCGGCTACACCGATGATGATATAGCTTATCTCCAACCATTCGTTACGACATGTGGCACAATGATCATAGCCCTGAAGTCATTGCAGGAGCGTGCTCAAGTGGAAGTTGAAAATCGTGAGATTTATCAGAAGCTGTTGACGGCTCAATCCATTGCGAAATTGGGAAGTTGGGAATACGACATGCCGAAAAATGAGGTTGTTTGGTCGGATGAGTTGTATTCCATTTACGAACTACCCAAAGAAGGTAAAATCTTGAACTATCGCGCCTATCACGCTCGTCTCCACCCGGATGATGTTGAGCGCAATGATGCGATTGCGACCCAAGCTATTCGCAGTGGCGTTGAGTTTACGTTTGAGGAGCGACTCGTTTTTCCCGATGGAAGAAAAAAGATTGTTTTGGTGAATGGGTATCCTATTCAAAATGAGCAGGGCGAAGTAATCCGTATTCAGGGTACTACTCAGGATATAACTGCTCGAAAATGGCAGGAGGAAGAGGTTCAACGATTCTTTGATTTGGCGGTGGATTTATTCTGCATTGCTTCGAATAATGGTTATTTGCTTAGAACCAGTCGCTCATTTACGACCGCCTTAGGATACACGGAAAAGGAATTGCGGGAAAAACCATTTGTTGAACTGGTTCACTCGGATGATCGGGACAAAACACGCGATGAGTTTGATTTCATTCTGCGCGGTGGCACCTCCCGGAATTTTGAAAATCGATACTTGAGTAAGTCCGGAAATTACGTAGCGCTCAATTGGACCGCCACTTTCGATGCTGAGTCACAATTGAT
>CANHYZ010000350.1 GCA_947464885.1 Flavobacteriales bacterium | reverse complement strand
CAGAACAATGACTTTGATGGCTCCAACGGTATCGTGCAGGAATACGACGTCTTCAATAAAAATATTTTCAAGGGCAAAGCGAGCGTGAACAACGGCGATTTCAGCTTCAAATTCGTTGTGCCTTACGACATCAACTACACCGTTGACACGGCTCGCGTGAGCTACTACTCCGTTTCAGGAAATGTAGATGCCCATGGTTATTCGCAGGACTTCCGCATTGGTGGTTCGCTCGAAGGCGCGGAGCTCAATAAGGTGGGACCGGAAATTTCGCTATACCTCAACGACACACTATTTGTGTCGGGCGGTGTCAGTGATACACGTCCAATATTTTTGGCGCGACTGCTCGACGAGAATGGCATCAACACCGTCGGTAACGGCATCGGCCACGATCTTACAGCCATCCTCGACAATGATTCCCAAAATCCGATTGTCCTGAATGAATATTACGAGACGGATCTGGACACTTACAAGAGCGGCGAAGTCCGCTATCAGCTGCCTGAACTCGCCGAGGGTAACCACACCATCTCGCTTAAGGCGTGGGATGTGCACAACAACTCCTCCACCGGCAGTCTGGATTTCGTAGTGGCTGAAAACAGCACCATTGCACTTGAGCATGTGCTGAACTACCCCAATCCGTTCACGACCCACACCGATTTCTATTTTGAACACAACCAGGTCTGCACGGCGTTAGAAGTGCGACTGCAGGTGTTCACCATTGGTGGAAAACTCGTTAAGACCATTGAACAACAAGTGCTTCAGGATGGTTATCGCTCACAACCCATACCGTGGGATGGAACCGATGACTACGGCGACCGTATAGGCAAGGGCGTTTACGTCTATCGCCTTGAAGTTCGAAACGAAGCAGGACAAACCGCCGAGCAATACGAAAAGCTCGTGATATTGAAATAGATAACCTAACCTCATGCGTATATTTGCAATCTCATTGAAAACGACAGACATGCGAAAGTCATCAGGCCTTTTAGCTGCGTTGGTCTTATTGGCCGGTTCAGCCGCCGCGCAATTAAACCCGAACAACGATCCGGAGCGAAGCACCTGGCAGTTGAATACCATAACCACAGCGGTACCTTTCCTTCAAATTACTCCAGACTCCCGCTCAGGAGCGCTGGGTGATGCAGGTGTAGCATTGAGTCCGGACGCGAATTCCACCTTCTGGAACGCGGCAAAATTGGCCTTCGTGGAGGAAGACGTCGAGCTTTCACTTTCCTACTCCCCTTGGCTCCGAGCACTGGTTAACGACATGAGTCTGGCCTACCTGAGCGGATACAAGCGTCTTTCAAAAAACCAATCCATTGGTGGGTCATTGCGCTATTTCACACTCGGAAATATCACCTTTACCGATGAGGTTGGAACACAAATCCGCGACTTCAAACCGAATGAGTTCTCTCTGGACATGTCCTTCGGTCAGAAATTCAGCGACGTACTCAGCGGTGGTATCGCAGTGCGCTACATCTACTCCAACCTCACCGGAGGTCAGAATGTACTCGGCGCCGACAGCAAACCGGGTATGGGTGTTGCCGCTGACGTTAGTATGTTCTACACCAACGGCCGCATGCGCGTGAATGGCAAAGACGCTCGACTGAACATCGGTGCCAACATCGGTAATGTGGGCAACAAAATGCGCTACACCAACAGCGACAATCGCGATTTCATTCCAACAAATTTGAAACTGGGTACCGCCTTCACGGTGGATATGGACAAGTACAACCAGATTACCGCGTTGATTGACTTCAACAAATTACTCGTTCCAACACCTCCGCGCTACAGCATTGATGGAGACAGCATCCTTGCAGGTATGAATCCTGATGTGGGTGTTGCCACGGGAATGGTTCAGTCGTTCTACGACGCCCCCGGTGACGTCAGTAACGAAGGCGACATCATACCAGGCACCGTCGTTCGCGAAGAATTGCGCGAAATCACTATCGGTGGCGGAATTGAATATTGGTACGATAAGCAATTCGCTTTCCGCACCGGTTATTTCTATGAAAACTACACGAAAGGAAATCGTCAATTCATCACCTTGGGCGCAGGCTTGAAGTATCAAGTGTTGACGATTGACATGTCATACCTGATCAGCACCACACAACAAAACCCGCTTGCCAACACACTGCGCTTCACGATGCGCTTCGCTCTTGGCGCCGGCGATGGTGTGGATGAAGAACCCAACGAATAATTCTCCACTCATGAAAATTCGCGTCGGCTTCGGCTTTGATGTGCATCAGATGACCGAAGGTCGCGAACTGTGGCTAGGAGGCGTTCGCTTAGATCACCCCAAAGGAGCCCTTGGACATTCCGATGCTGATGTGCTGTTGCACGCCATTTGTGATGCGCTTTTGGGTGCTGCCAACTTGCGCGACATCGGATACCATTTTCCCGATACCCAAGGAGAGTTCAAAAACATCGATTCGAAAATCCTCCTGGGACGCACAGTCGAAATCCTGGAAACCAACGGCTGGGAAATCGGCAATATCGACTGCACGCTCGTATTGGAAAAGCCGAAGATTATGCCGCACGTCGACGCGATGAAAGCCGCGATAGCAGAGCATGCGCGCATCTCAGTCGATGACATTTCAATAAAAGCGACAACCAACGAAAAGATGGGATTCATCGGCCGCGAAGAAGGCGTTGTAGCTCACGCCGTTGCGTTGATTCAACGCCCCTGAGAGCGCTAAAACACCCGTAAAACTGCCACTAGATGAGGCCAATCAGTATTCATTTCGAGTACAAGCGATACGACTCGTACACCGAACTACCTCAGGAAACTCAGCACTTACTGCTTGCTGCACGTGACGCCATGCATAGGGCCTATGCCCCCTACTCGCAGTTTCATGTTGGCGCAGCGATAGTGTTGGACAACGGCACCGTCGTTGAGGGAAACAACCAGGAGAATGCAGCTTATCCCAGTGGCCTTTGCGCTGAACGCGTCGCTATCTTCTCAGTCGGAGCTAATTTTCCCAATCACCCCATTAAAGCCATTGCGATAACGGCATCTTCAGCCAGTTATATGTCCGGAGAACCTGTAACTCCATGTGGAGCCTGTCGACAAAGCATGCTGGAATATGAGCTCAAGCAAGATTCACCCATTGAAGTGTTCTTGCTAAGCCCTTCCGATGAGGTCATCGTAATCCCTTCGGTTAGCCAACTTTTACCGTTGCATTTCGACGCTAAGAATCTGCGCAATAGCTAAGTCCT
>CANHYZ010000349.1 GCA_947464885.1 Flavobacteriales bacterium | reverse complement strand
GCGACACCTTGCAAACGGATATTGTTGCTGCCGAGCAGCAGATCTGTGAAATGGCGGGTGAAAAATTCAACATTGATTCTCCGAAACAGCTGGGTGTGATTTTATTCGAGAAGATGAAAATCACCGACCAGGTGAAGAAAACGAAGACAGGGCAATACAGCACAGATGAGGCTACGCTTTCCAAATTCGAGCACGACAACCCGATTATCGCGCAAATTCTGGATTACCGCGAGCTGCGCAAGTTGAAATCGACTTACGTGGATGCGTTACCTGAGTTGATTAATGCGCATACGGGTCGGGTTCACACCAACTATGGACAAACAGTGGCGGCTACGGGAAGGCTATCATCGAACAATCCGAATTTGCAGAACATTCCGATTCGCACAATTCGCGGAAAGGAGATTAGGAAGGCGTTTGTGCCACGTGATGAAAACTATACGCTGTTATCGGCCGACTATTCACAAGTGGAGTTGCGCATTATTGCGTCGCTGAGTAATGATGAGAATATGTGTGAGGCGTTTTTGCAAGGTGAAGACATTCACAAGGCGACTGCGGCGAAGGTGTTTGGCGTGCCCTTAAGCGAGGTGAGCAAGGAAATGCGTTCGAAGGCGAAGGCAGTGAACTTCGGTATTATCTATGGTCAAGGCGCGTTTGGTCTTGCACAGAATCTGGGCATTCCGCGTGGCGAAGCGAAGGCCATTATTGATGCGTACTTCACGCAGTTTGGACAATTGAAAACCTATCAGCAAGAGATTATAGAATCTGCGCGTAAGCTCGGATACATCGAGACGATTTTGGGTCGTCGTCGTTACTTGGCGGATATAAATTCAGCGAATGCCGTTGTTCGTGGCTTTGCGGAACGCAACGCGATTAATGCGCCTATTCAGGGCTCAGCGGCGGACATTATAAAAGTGGCGATGGTGAATTTGCACGATGAATTGAATAAGCGCAAGATGCGTTCGCGCATGATTTTGCAGGTGCATGATGAATTGGTGTTTGATGCGCATCGTGAAGAGGTGGAGGAACTGAAAGTGTTGGTTACGGAAAAGATGAGTGGCGCAGTGCAGTTGCGTGTGCCGCTGGTAGTGGATATGAATACGGGGGCGAACTGGCTTGAAGCGCATTAATACCTGTGTATATTCGCACCCGAATTTTGCACCCATAGCTCAGACGGTTAGAGCAACTGACTCATAATCAGTGGGTCCTTGGTTCGATCCCAAGTGGGTGCACAGTGTAAAAGAAAAACCCCGCGATTGCGGGGTTTTTTGTTGGTCAATGGTTGGCTATTAATAAGCGGAAGTCATATCCGCACTGCGTGCGGATAGATTGAAAGTTAAGCCCTTCGGGCTTGGAAGCTGCGCCTCTTTTTGTTCCGAAGCCCGGAGGGCTTCACTTTCAATACCTCCGGGCGCAGCCCGGAGGGAAAGGGAAATCCCGAGCGCGCTATCCCGCGCTTTATTCCGAAGCCCGAAGGGCTTCACTCTAAAAAAATTATGGAATATTTATGCCTTTTGAGTGAAAATGGATGAGTTGATTGTTCGGGGTTTTCAGGGCTTTTTTCCGAAACGATATTCCGTTTATTCGTTTATGGCTGCGCTTTTCAATGCAGCAGTTTTGTCGGGCGCAATTCCTTTGTGCCATGAGCACATACACGCAGATTTTATATCAGGTGGTATTTAGCACGAAGTATCGTCGAAAGACACTTACGAAGCCCGGGCGCGAGCAATTGTTTCGCTATATCTGGGGCATCTTGGAGAGCAGGCGCTGCAAGTTGTTTCGCATCAATTGCGTTGAAGATCACATACACATTGTATTCGCATTGCACCAGTCGGTGGCGCTTGCGCAGTTGGTACAAGACATCAAAGTTGGCAGCTCGCTGTACATCAAACACAACAAGTTGTTTCCGGAATTTACGGCGTGGCAAACGGGTTACGGAGCATTTACGTATTCGGCGGAGGCACGCAGAAATTTGATACGCTATGTCATGAATCAGGAGGCGCATCATGCGCGGAAGAATTTCAAGAAGGAGTACGTGCAATTGTTGCGCGAGCAGGAGGTGGAGTTTGAGGAAGCACATTTGTTTGAGGAGGAGTGATGCGCGATGTTGCTTTGCGATTTGAAGCTGATCCGAGCTTCGCTCGGATGAACCCAAAGTCAAGCCCTCCGGGCTTGGAAGCTGCGCCCCTTTGACTCCGAAGCCCGGAGGGCTTCACCTTTAGTTACTCCGAGCGCAGCTCGGAGATCGGACCTTCAACTCGAAAATCCCGCCCTCGGCTAAGAGCCCCGAAGCCCGGAGGGCTTCACTTTCAATACCTCCGGGCGCAGCCCGGAGGGAGTGCCAATCGCAAAAAATTTCAGGACGCCCTCTATTCTATAGGCATCTTATACACATACTTATACTTCACCTTCTGCAGCATCACAAACATCACAGGAACCATGATGAGCGTGAGGAAGAACGAGAACACAACACCGTAAATAATCGCAACCGACATCGGCTTCCAGAACGCTACATTGTCGCCGCCGAGGTAGAAGTTGGCGTCGTATGTCGCAAACCAATTCACGAAGTCGATGTTCAAACCAAAGACAAGCGGCACCAATCCGAGGATGGTCGTGATGGCGGTGAGCATAACCGGACGTAAACGGGTAGCACCCGACTCAATGGTGATGCGCTTCAGCTCCGACCACGGCAGATGAGATTCCGCCGGTATACCAAGCTCCTCCTTTCTTCTGTCAATCAACATCACGGTAAAGTCAATCAATACAATCGCGTTGTTCACCACAACACCCGCCAAGGAAATAATCCCCAGCATCGTCATGACAATCACGAAGTCTTGACGGAAAATCACCAAGCCTAAGAACACACCAATGAACGAGAAGAGAATCGAGAACATCAAAACCATTGGCGTACTAATCGAGTTGAACTGGCCAATCAAGACAAGCACAACACCCACAAGCGCCACAATCAAAGCCATCAGCAGGAACGACATTTCTTTCGCCTGCTCTTCCTGCTGACCGGTGAAGGCCACACTGCTTCCGCCATTCGCCTCGAAACCGACCATCTCTTTTTTGATTTGATCCACGACTTCGTTCGCATTGTAACCGTCGAGCACGTTTGAATAGATGGTCACCACACGATCCATATCCTTGCGCTTCACGGCGCTGAAGGTGTCGTTCTCTTTGTAAGAAGCAATCGCGCTCACAGGCACCTGCACGATGCGACCGGTGGTCATATC
>CANHYZ010000348.1 GCA_947464885.1 Flavobacteriales bacterium | reverse complement strand
ATCAACGCTCAAACACGGTGGAACGGCACCATGTTCGGTTGGAGCACTGTTCGTCGGGATCTTGAAGATTATTTTGGAGCTAGAATTAATAACCCTGACACACTTAATTAAGCACTCCCCACACCTCACCCCTCACCCCTCACACCTCACACCTAACCCCTAACCCCTCACCCCTTTGCACCTATTTCTTTCTCTTCTTATTAAACCCTCCATCGCGGTCGCCGTATGACTTCTTGCGATCGAAGCCACCTTCCTTGCCCTTACCTTTATGGTAGCCGCCGCCACCACCTCCGCCCTGGCGCTTATCGCCGCGGAAACGGGTACGTGGAATTCCCGCATCACGATTCCCGCGTGATTCAACGCGAACAGTTCGGCCACGATACTGCGCACCGTGAATGGCTTCCATGATTTTATCGACCGCCTCGTTCTTGACCTCAATCAATGAGAACGTGTTCTTAATGTCCGTCCAGGTGATGTCCGCAATTGCAATCTCTGCATTCTCCGAAACAAACTCCTTGATGGTATTGAAATCAAAGCCATCGATGCCGCCGATATTCATATAAAGCTTCACTACACCGGGCGCAAGCGCACGACGATCGTCACGCTGAGCGTTGTGGTTCAAGTCAGGTGCATTGCGATAGTACTCCGCAAATCGATTAAACTCGATGGAAACAAAACGCTTGATAATATCTTCTCTTGAAAGTTCTGCCAACTCCTCAAATACCTGTGGCAAGTAACGCTCTACCGTTTTCTCATCCACTTCCACATTATGAATACGCTTCACAAGCGCCATAAGCTGCTGCTCACACACATCAAATCCGGTTGGAATTTGAGCCTGCGTGAACTTGCGCTTAATAATCTTCTCAATCTCACGAATCTTATGCAATTCCTTGCTGTGGATGATGGCAATACTCACCCCTGTTTTACCTGCACGAGCAGTACGACCACTGCGGTGAGTGTAACTCTCGATTTCATCCGGCAAATTGTAATTGATAACGTGTGTTACGTCGTTAACGTCAATTCCGCGCGCAGCAACGTCCGTCGCAACGAGCATTTGCAATGAACGACTGCGATAGCGCTTCATTACAAAATCGCGCTGCGCCTGCGACAAATCACCGTGCAGTGCATCGGCGTTGTAGCCATCTTTGATAAGCGCATCAGCAACTTGCTGTGTCTCGGCCTTTGTTCTGCAAAACACGATAGCGAAAATGTCGGGATTATAGTCCGCGATGCGCTTCAGCGCCAGGTAACGATCCTTGGCGTGAACGACATAGTACAAGTGCTCAATATTTTCATTACCCGAATTGCGCTGACCAACGGTAACCTCATGAGGGTTGTTCATGTAATTCTTCGCAATGCGCTGCACTTCGGATGGCATTGTAGCTGAGAATAACCAGGTGTTCTTCTCATCAGGGGTTTGCGAAAGAATCAAATCAAGATCATCCTTGAAACCCATCGTTAGCATCTCATCGGCTTCATCTAATACGACAAACTCAATGCGCGTTAAATCCACAACGCCGCGCTCAATCATATCCACCAAACGCCCGGGCGTTGCGGCTACAATTTGCGGACCTTTGCGCATTTCGCGAATCTGTCCTTCAATACTCGCTCCTCCGTAAATAGCCACCACATGAGCACCGCCCATATGCTTGGAGAAATTCTGTAAGTCACGTGTAATCTGCATGCACAACTCTCGCGTTGGTGCGAGAATGAGTGCCTGGGTGTGGCGTTGATTAAAATCGATCAGATCAATCAACGGCAAACCGAATGCTGCTGTTTTACCTGTTCCGGTTTGTGCTAGTGCTACCACATCCTGGTTGCCTCCGAGCATGACCGGTATGGCCTGCTCCTGAATGGGCGTTGGCGACTCAAAGCCAAGCTCGGCAATGGCGCGCAATACGGGCTTACTCAGCCCGAGTAGTTCAAAATTCATCATAAAAATTACTATTGGTTGTTAATGCCGATTCCAATTGAATTGAACAACCATTTTCAGATAAAAAGCGCTACCGCCGCGCAACAGTTGAAGATGTGAAGTAAAACCCGCCTGAGAAAAGGCGCGCAAATATAATGACTATTTTCTAATGACTAGTGACTAATTTTACGAGTCCACTCGCCAAGGCCTCGGCTACGCTCAGCCCAAGTCGCCACTTGTCACTTGTCACTACAAACTTTCAATAAGCTCCTTATACAACACATTCAACTTCGACTCCGCCTGACGGGCAGTTGCGATAATTTCTTCTACACTCAATCGACTCAAATTATTCGGATCGCATGTATCGGTAATCACGGAAATACAGCAGCACGGGAGCGACATGTGATTGCAAGCGATAACTTCAGGAACGGTGCTCATACCAACGGCATCGGCTCCGAACATCTTCAACATGCGATATTCTGCGCGTGTCTCCAAGTTTGGCCCGGGCACAGAGACATATACACCTTCATGTAAACTGACGCCTTTTTCTTTCGCGATAGATCGCAGCTTTTCATTCAGCATTTTCGAATAGGGCTCCGACATATCCGGGAAACGCGGACCAAGCTCATCGATATTCGGACCACGCAGCGGATTATCCGGCTGCAGATTGATGTGATCATCGATCATCATGAGATCACCTTTGTTGTAATCCAAATTGATTGCGCCGGCTGCATTCGAAAGCAACACATACTTTACGCCCAACATCTTCATCACACGCACAGGCATCACTACGTCATCCATGCTATGACCTTCGTAGTAATGAAAGCGTCCTTGAAAGGCCATCACCTTCTTACCACCAAGATTACCGTAGATTAATTTTCCGAAGTGGAACTCAACCGTTGCTATCGGGAAGTTGGGAATGACGTTGTAACTGAACTGCTTCTCGCATTCAATGGCATTGGCCAATTCACCCAAACCTGTTCCCAGGATAATCCCAACTTCGGGAGACTTCATACCCTTGCTGCGCAACCATTCTACGGTTTGCTCTAACTGTTCTAATGCTGTCATGTGATTTAAAAAAAGGACAACAAATGTAATCACGATTATTCGCTAAGTACATTTATTCGACAATGGCTGTTGAGTTTAGACTACCTCTTCAATCGCTTGACGATACGCAATTGATGCGTGTATTGTCCGCTATCACGATTGTAGATCCCCTGATGATCGATGACATCGATGCGCACTTTGCCCGAAGCATGAATAACAAGTCCCTGTTGTGAAGCATCACGCAGTATCAAACCCACATGGATTATTCGACCTTCCGCATT
>CANHYZ010000347.1 GCA_947464885.1 Flavobacteriales bacterium | reverse complement strand
GACGTTGAATAACGAATGCGCAAATCAGGGTGAATAAGTGCTACCATTTCCAGGAGCTGAGCAAAGTTGACAGTAGGCTTGGAAGCATCTACTATTTCGCCTTTCGAATTGAAATTCCATTTGTAGGAATCCACATTCTGGCCTAGCAGGGTGACCTCGCGATAACCCTGATTGAAGAGATCGCGTGCTTCTTGGACAATGCTCTGAGGATCGCGGCTGCGTTCACGACCGCGCGTGAAGGGCACCACACAAAAGGAGCACATGTTGTCGCACCCGCGCATGATGGAAATGAATGCCGTGATACCATTACTATTGAGGCGAACAGGGGTTATCTCGGCGTAGGTTTCTTCACGGCTGAGCAACACGTTTACCGCTTTCTGGCCTTCGTCGAGTTTGTCGATGAGGTTGGGCAGGTCGCGATAGGCATCAGGCCCAACGACCATGTCGACCAACTTTTCTTCGTCGAGTAACTTTTCGCGCAGGCGTTCCGCCATGCAACCCAAGACGCCGATTTGCATTTCAGGTTTGCGTTTTTTGACTGAACGCAGGTAGTCCAGTCGGCCACGAATGCGTTGTTCGGCATTATCGCGAATGGCGCAGGTGTTCAATAGCACCAGATCGGCTTCTTCCGGATCGCGTGTGGTGCTGAAACCTTCCTGAGCAAGGATGCTCGCGACGATTTCGCTGTCAGAGAAATTCATCTGACAGCCGTAGCTTTCCAAAAGAAGTTTGCGTGGTTTTTTGGCAGAGTTAACCTCTGCATCCAGCATGAGGTATTCGCCTTGGCGGTTTTCGTCGATGTTTTTTTCTTCCACAGTATATGGCTGTTTTGAAAATCAGTATGTTAAAAGGAGCGCGAATATAGCGATTTCAGCGGGATTTGGTTCGATAGTTTTTTATAAGCATACATTTGCCTCTTTTAATTCGCTTCAGGCAGTGACTAAATTCGTCACAGCATCGGGCAGCTAACAATGGGAACGCATGAGTAAAAACCTGGTAATAGTGGAGTCTCCGGCCAAGGCCAAGACCATCGAAGGATATTTGGGGAAGGACTTTATTGTCAAGAGCAGCTACGGCCACGTCCGGGATCTGCCCAAGAACGATGTCGCCATCGATGTGGAGGGTGGCTTCAATCCGGTGTATACGGTTTCTCCTGACAAGGAAGATGTCATCCGCGAATTGAAGAAGTTGGCAAGCAAAGCAGAGGATGTTTGGTTGGCTACGGATGAGGACCGCGAGGGGGAAGCCATTTCATGGCACCTGGCGGAAGCACTGCAGTTGGACGTGAAGGAAACGAAGCGCATCGTATTCCATGAAATTACCAAGAAAGCCATTCAGGATGCCATTGCAAAGCCGCGCCGCATTGACCTCGACCTGGTGAATGCGCAACAGGCGCGACGAGTACTGGATCGTTTGGTGGGTTTTGAATTATCGCCTGTTTTGTGGAAAAAAGTCAAGGCCGGACTTAGTGCCGGTCGCGTTCAAAGTGTGGCCGTAAGAATCATTGTTGAACGTGAGCGTGAAATTGAAAAATTCATGGCGTCATCTTTCTACAATGTGCGTGGAAATTTTGATTTGGGTTCAGCTGTGCTCAAGGCAGATTTGAGCAGAAAACTCAAGGACAGCGAAGAGGCGAGCGCGTTTCTCAACAAGGCGAACGGAGCGGATTATTCGATTTCAAATATTGAAACTAAACCCGCAAAGCGCACGCCTGCAGCGCCTTTCACCACATCAACCTTACAACAGGAGGCAAGCCGTAAGCTTGGATTCAGTGTGTCACGGACGATGGTGATTGCACAACGCTTGTATGAAAGTGGTAAGATTACCTACATGAGAACAGACAGTGTAAACTTGTCTGATTTTGCACTGGATGCAGCCAAGCAGGAAATTACCAGAAGCTACGGTCCGCAGTATTCGAAAACACGACAATTTACCAACAAGAATAAGGGCGCACAGGAGGCTCACGAAGCTATACGTCCTACCGAAATGGGCAACCAGCAAATCGATGGAGAGCGCGACGAACAGCGCCTGTACGATTTGATTTGGAAGCGCACGGTTGCCTCACAGATGGCGGATGCGGAGTTGGAAAAAACAACGGCCACAATTGCTATCAGCACCATGAGTGACGTGTTGCAAGCGAAAGGTGAGGTCGTGAAATTCGACGGTTTTTTGAAAGTCTATGCAGAAGGCACCGATGATGAGGAGAGCGAGGATGGCGGTAGCGGTATGTTGCCTCCGTTGAATGTCGGGCAGCGCCTGAACTTCATGGAGATGACAGCTACACAACGCTTCACGCAAAAGCCTACACGCTACTCAGAAGCAGCGCTTGTAAAGCGTTTGGAAGAGCTTGGCATTGGTCGTCCTTCTACTTACGCACCCACGATTTCGACCATTCAGCAACGGGAGTACATTGAGAAAAAGGACAAAGAAGGAACTCCGCGTCCATTCGAAATATTGGTATTGAAGGGAGGAACGGTGCAAGGCTCGATGAATAGCGAGAACACCGGTGCGGAAAAATCGAAACTTTTCCCAACCGACATTGGGATGGTCGTTAACGACTTCCTCGTAGAGCAGTTCCCCAAGATTTTGGACTACGCTTTTACAGCTAACGTAGAGCAGGAGTTTGACGAAATTGCCGAGGGAAGGCTTCAATGGCAGGAGATGCTGAAGAAGTTCTACACGCCCTTTCATGAGAATGTCGCCAGCACGATTGAAAATGCGGCACGCCAATCAGGCGAGCGTGAACTGGGTACCGATCCCAAGTCAGGAAAACCGGTCATTGCGCGAATTGCCCGTTTCGGACCGGTAGTCCAAATGGGAGCAAGCGATGACGAAGAGAAGAAATTTGCTTCATTACGCCCCGGACAAAGTATTTCCAACATCACGTTGGAAGAAGCGATGAAGCTTTTTGATTTACCACGTCTTGTGGGTGAATATCAAGGTCAGAAGGTTACTGCTGCCATCGGTAGGTTTGGACCATTTGTGAAATGGGGAAGCCTTTATGCATCGTTGCGTGTGAAGGAAGGAGATGATCCATTTTCTATCGAGATTGACCGCGCCATCAAGCTCATCGAAGACAAAGTGAACGGTGTGAATGCTGCATTGATTCAGAAGTTCGAAGAGCGTCCTGAAATTCAGATTATCCAAGGCAGATTCGGTCCATACATCAAGCGTGAGAAGGATAATTTCAAGCTGCCCAAAGGTGTGGATGCGAAAACCATTAGCCTGCCTGATGTTTTGGCGGCG
>CANHYZ010000346.1 GCA_947464885.1 Flavobacteriales bacterium | reverse complement strand
GATATTATTCAAAAGGTGGATGAGCGTCCGGTCAACAACATGCCGCAGTTGCAGGAACAAGTGAGCCGTTATCGTCCCGGTGATAAAGTGAAAGTCACCGTATGGCGCGACGGAAAGCAACAAGTCGTAGACGTGACCTTGCGCAACCGCAGTGGCCGAGCAGAATTAGAGGATTTCGCCAATGCTGATGCCGGCGGCACGGTGCAAACGCTGGGTGCTACCTTCGGTGGATTGTCGCCTGAAGACCAAAGCAAACTCCGCATAACAGGAGGGGCCAAGGTGGTCGATATCCAGCCCGGTAAGTTCAAATCAATCGGATTGCAAAAAGGGTTCATCATTACGCGCATCGACGGACAGGCGGTGAATTCGCCGGCCGATGTGGAGACCGCCCTTCAAGGTAAGGCTGGTGCTTATATCGAGATTCGCGGCTATTACGCCAATGGTATGGAGGCCATGTATGGGTTCAGACTCTAGGTGGTTGCAGGTTGCAGGTTGCAGGTTGAAAGTTGAAAGTTGAAAGTTCTGTGCCACAACCTTCAATTTTCAACCTTCGACTACGATTGTTCCTTGAACCTACAAGCGCCTGAATTTGTTTGTCTGGTATGAAAACGATAGTTATTGCGGGCGCATCCGGTTTTGTAGGGAAAAATCTAACACGTTATTTCATCGATGCCGGATGGAACGTGCTTACCGTCGGCAGGGGAAAGGCTGACGCCACCTGGAATGACCAGCCATCGCTGATTCGCGCTCTTGAAGGAGCTGACGCTGTCGTAAACCTTGCCGGTAAGTCGGTCAATTGTCGTTTCACCTCGTCCAACGTGGCTGAACTTATTCGTTCACGCGTTGAGACAACACGCGCCATTGGAGACGCTATTGCCCTGTGTAAAATGCCACCACAAGTTTGGATCAATGCGAGCGGGGCGTCCATTTATCGTGAAAACGTCAATAGAGCCAATACAGAGGATAGTCCAATTGATGGAGAAGGCACCATGGCGGAGGTAGCTCGGCAGTGGGAGCAGGCTCTGCTCAAAGCGCCTAAGGTCAGCACTCGTCGTGTTGCCTTGCGCATAACCTTGGTACTCGGCGCCGATGGTGGCGTATTCCCCATTTACAAGCGGTTAGTCGGTCTGGGGCAGGGTGGAGCACAAGGCTCGGGCAACCAATGGATGAGCTGGATTCATATTACGGATTTGGTGCGACTGATAGCGTTCATTATCCAAAAAGAGTCCATTGAAGGTCCGGTGAATGCCGCAGCTCCTGAGGCATTGACCAACACCGCGTTCATGGCGGCGATGCGCGAGTCAATGAAGTTTCCTTTCGGAATTCCGGCACCGGCACCGTTGATTCGTATCGGAACGGCGCTTATTGGCACAGACAGTGAATTGATTCTTCGAGGTATGCAGGTCATTTCGTCAAAAGCGCCCGGGCATGGATTCGATTTTCAATATCCGACATTGTCCAAGGCATTTCTTTCATTGCTGCAGCAAGAAGCGTAACCTTTGAGCTGCCAAGCGCGTAGTAGACGAAAAACTGTTGCCGTATGCGTACGACTCTACTCCTTCTTTTCACATTGCTTTTCCTCAATGCTGATGCTCAAAAGCGGAAAGCTGACCATCATGTACAACTCATCAGCGGCGAAACCATTGAAGGAAAACGCCTGCAGTACCTGGCCTTATCCAACACAGAGCCTGTTTTTCGTCTCGACGATATGATGATTCCCGCCAAGGATGTAGAGTTCTTTCAAAACAGCCATGGCTATTTTGCAAACCTGGGCCGAATCGAAGGCTTCGACCAGCCGAACTTTGCGCTGTGCATTGATAAAGGCCGCGCCAATCTCTATCAGAAAATCGATATCGATGTTTATGGCGGTGATTTGTTGCAACCCAAAAACGGACAGGCTGATTTAGCCGACGGTATGAAAGTACAGTTCTACAATGTGGGTACCGAACCGGTGCGCAAAGTAGGCTACGGCAATATGAAAATTGATCTGGCCGATAATCTGGGTGCAACGGCCCATTTGAAGGATTACCGGAAGTATAAGTTCGTTCAAATCGGCTTAATGGGGTCAGGGGCCGGTGTATTGGCATCGACCATAGCCATGCAGACCGGACAATCCTTTCAATTCAATCCATTGATGTTGCTCGGCGTGCTTCTCTCGGGTAGCAGTCTGCTGCTCGAAGCGCCTAAAGACGACGCCTTGTGGCTCGCCGCCGATGAATACAACCGTGATAGGGGGTATGTGGCGGTTGGAGGAGGGTATTGATTTTATTTAGCAGACACAATTGCTAAGTTCTCAGACCTTGCCCCGCTTTCGCCTACTCACAATCTTCGCCATTGGTCCCCTATCTTCGCGCCATGGCTCTCAAAGACGAAATAGCACGCAGGAAAACATTCGCCATCATCTCCCACCCGGATGCCGGTAAGACCACGCTCACGGAAAAGCTTCTGCTTTTTGGTGGCGCCATTCAAACGGCAGGAGCCGTGAAGAGTAACAAGATCACCAAGACCGCCGCGTCCGACTTCATGGAAATCGAACGCCAGCGCGGTATCTCGGTGGCCACCTCGGTGATGGTCTTCGAATACAATGGCATGCAGGTGAACCTGCTCGATACCCCCGGTCACAAAGACTTCGCTGAAGATACTTACCGCACGCTAACCGCGGTCGACAGTGTCATTCTCGTCATCGATAGCTCCAAGGGTGTGGAAGCGCAAACTCGCCGCCTCATGGAGGTGTGCCGCATGCGCGACACGCCTGTGATTGTGTTCATCAACAAAATGGACTTGGAAGGACAAGATGCCTTCGACCTGCTCGATGAGCTGGAGGATGAGCTTAACATCAAGGTTCAGCCTCTTTCATGGCCAATCAGTAAAGGGTATTCGTTCAAGGGCGTTTATAAGCTCTACGACAAAACCATCAACCTGTTTGAGTCGCTCAAAACCAAGGTGAGCGAGGAGATTATCTCCATCAATGACTTGAGCGATCCGTTGCTCGATCAGCTGGCCGGTGAATACGCCCAGCAATTGCGCGAAGACGTGGAACTCATCGAGAGTGTGTATGATCCATTCGATCGTCAGAAGTACCTCGAAGGCAAACTCGCTCCCGTGTTTTTCGGTTCAGCGATGAACAACTTTGGGGTAAAGGAGTTGCTCGACAAGTTCCTGGAACTCGCTCCCATTCCGCAGCACCGCGAGTCGAGTGTGCGGGTGGTGGAGCCGGCTGAGAACAAGTTTTCGGGCTTCGTGTTTAAGATTCACGCCAACAT
>CANHYZ010000345.1 GCA_947464885.1 Flavobacteriales bacterium | reverse complement strand
TGTCTGTTCCATAGGGAAGTCGCCTTTGTAATGGACGTAGTTGCTTAGAGGTTGTTTTTCAACCCAAGCGGGGCGAATTTAATACAGGAAGGGGGTATTTTACCCTGTTCTACCAGATGAAATTAACCTCAGACTCTTTAAATCTCAAGCGGTTAGACCATCGGCACGTAAACCAGTTTCTTGGTTTCAAAGAAATCCTCCTCAAACCAACCGGTGAGGGGGTAGGTTTCAATGGTTTTCGGAAGGCCCTTGAACTCCTCGCTGAGGTCGCCACCTTTGAGGCAGATGAGGCCGTTGGGAAGGGCGTTGATTTGTTTGGTGGCCATTTTACCGTGGCTCCATTGCAAGAGTAAAGAGAGTTCGGCAACAGCGCGACTAAGGACAAAATCAAAAGGACCTTTGATCTTTTCAGCTCGTTCGTGAATAGCGGTGACGTTTTTCAGACCAAGGGCAGCGCTGACTTCCTGCACGACTTTAATTTTCTTGCCGATGGAATCAACCAGCACGAACTGCACATCGGGCTGCATGATGGCCAAAGGAATCCCGGGAAATCCACCACCGGTGCCGATGTCCAGAATACGCGACCCGGGAGCAAATTGAATGAACCGGTAAATGGCCAGACTGTGCAGTACATGGCGCACATAAAGCTCGTCAATGTCTTTTCGGGAAATGACGTTGATTTGAGCGTTCCATTCGCTGTAGAGCGGTAATAACTTTCGGAAATGCTCTTGAGCAGTAGCAGGCAGTTGCGGGAAATAGCGCAGCAGGTCGTCGACAGAAGAGGCCATCAGTAGATATCCTTCGTGTTCTGCATCATCTGGAACAGGAATTCGCGGGCGCGGAAGAGCTGTGCCTTCACGGTTCCAAGCGGTAATTGAAGTTCCTCAGCAATTTCTTCATAGGCCATTTCATCGAAATAGCGCATTTCCACCAAGCGGCGATAACGGGGCTTGAGTTTGTCTACGATTTCGCGCATCTTGCGAATACGCTCTTCCTTCTGCATGGCTTCTGCAGGATCGAGCATAACATCCTTGATACTGATTTCGATGGTTTCGCCGTCTTCGTTGCTGAAGCCCTGGTCAATAGATACGGCACGTATACGTTTTCTGCGGATGTGGTCGATACAGTTGTTGGATGCGATTTTAAACAACCATGTAGAGAAGGCATATTGAGGCGTGTATTGCGCCAGACGTTTGAATGCTTTTCCGAAAGCTTCAATGGTTAAATCGTCGGCGTCGTCCTTGTCGTTGACCATTTTCAGCAGCATGAAATAAATCGGCTCGCGATAACGCTGCATCAATTCGGCATAGGCTTTTTGGTCCTTATCGTGCAATGCACGTTGAACCAGTTTGTAGTCATACTGCCCTTTCTCTGACAGGTGTTCGATTAATTCCATTTCTTTGGTTTTCGCAGCAGGTTAATAAAATAAAGCCCCAGGTTCAACGCGTGGAGTTGGATTTCAAGCACGGGTGCCAGCCAGGCCACATCACTGCTAATGGCCAGTTTGCTCGAAACTCTGTGCAAGGTAATGATTTGCACCAGGTATCGAAGAGCCAGCATACTGATTATGACCAACGGGTAGATGTGGAAAAACAAGCAGGCTGCTGCAGCAAGCCAAAGGAGCACAAAACTCAAGGGCCAATTCAGCAGCATGAGCTTGTGGGCCGGCTTGTACATGCCCGATGTGCTGAAGTGTCTGCGCTTTTGAATAAACCAGCTGTTCCAGGTTGTTTTGGGTTCGCTTCCCATCTGACTTTCCGGAGAAGACACCACAATCGTATTGTTTGCAGTGGCCACCTGGTTCACAAATAAGTCATCATCACCACTGGCAATGCTGTAGTGGTTTTTAAAACCGCCAACTTTGAAAAAGAGATCCTTGTGATAGGCCAGATTTCGTCCAACCCCCATGTAAGGCTTGCCCGCTTTTGCAAATCCGAGGTATTGGCTGGCAATCATGAGTGTGTCAAAACGAATGATGCGGTTGAGCCAACCCGGTTTGCGGAAATAAGGAGAAACCCCGAGGGCCAATTGTTTTTTGCCGTGAAGATGACGCGTCATTTCTGTAATCCAGCCGGCCGAAAGCGGGCTGCAATCTGCATCGGTCAACAACACGATGTCATGCTTGGCTGCTTTAATTCCCAGCGTAATGGCAAACTTCTTTCCCTGCATTTGCTGCTTGTCTTCGTCGATGTGAATCACCTTGAGATTAGAATAGCTCAGCGATAGTGCTTTGAGCACTTCGGCAGTATCGTCCCAGCTGCTGTCGTTCACCACAATCACCTCGAAATTGGGGTGGTCTTGTTCCATGATACGCGGAACATTTTCCAGCAGGTTTTTCTCTTCATTGCGGGCGGCAATGATGACAGAGACCGGCTGTATCTCCCCGGAATCCGCCTGCCGCGTATTGGATGCTTTCAGAAAACGGAAAAGCAAAACAGACAACTGAAGCAGCCACGCCAAAATGAAAAGGAGCATTGCCGGCAGAGAATAGGGAGTTGAGGGGAGAAGTTCGGTCATGGGTTCAAAATGCGCTTCGAAATTATCGTGTTTACCCACTGACATGAAACGAAAAAGGCCCTCGAAAGGGCCTTTTTATTCACAGTGAAAAATCCTCAGTAGGTGTAGGTGATTTTGTTGGAGCGATCGCCGTTAAGCAGCAGAATCAGCGTGCCGCTGCTTCCATAACGCGCACCGCGCAAGTCAAAGGCCAACGTTTCTTTGATGAGTTCTCGACAGGCGTCAGCATTGCCGTTGTGATCAATCGTAAGATTCAATTGAGCAGGCATGCTCTTCATGTATTGGCCATTGTGACGGGCTGTAAACACGTGGTCTTTACAACCACCGGAATACTCGACATCCACAAAAAGAGTGTCACCGCTAACACGCGATTTGGCCAACTTATAAGCATCCTTGCCGGCTTGTGCGGTGTCCAGGATGACGGCTTTCACTTCAATCGCAAAGGGTTTGTGCGCGATGGCTTCTGCCGTTTGTGGGTCTTTGCGCTGCTTGCGTGTTGTGCTGCACGCAGCGATGGTCAACGCGGCGACAAGAAAAATAAGAACGTAACGGTTCATGGTTTTGTGTTTACTGTTTATTGAAGTACAAAAGTACTATTCAATTACAACGATTGCTTGATGTACTCAATCACTTTAGTCATGAGGTGAACGCGGTCCTTGCCACGCACATTGTGTGCATGGCCGGGATAGGCAAAGAAATCAACCTGAACTTTATTGTCGACACATGCCTTCAAGAAGTTGACGTTGTGTTGCATCA
>CANHYZ010000344.1 GCA_947464885.1 Flavobacteriales bacterium | reverse complement strand
ATCAACACAAGGTATAGGACGTGCGGCTGCACAGGAACTCGCATCGCTTGGAGCGCGCATCATTCTTGTCGCACGTGCCGAAGAAAAGCTGAAGACAACGCTGCAAGCATTACCCGTTCCTGCAGCGCAACAACACGGCTATCTCGTTGCTGACTTTTCACATCCGCAATCCGTTGAAGAAGCCATCGCGTCGTTTGTGAAAAACGATAGCGCGCACATTCTGGTCAACAACACAGGTGGACCAAATCCGGGACCTGCTATTGAAGCGTCAATCGATGCCTTTCGTCAGGCATTCAATGCACACCTCATCTGCAATCAACTGCTCGCGCAGGCACTTGTGCCGGGCATGAAAGAAGCCGGATACGGACGCATCATTAATGTGATTAGTACTTCGGTGAAACAACCACTGCCGAATTTGGGCGTAAGCAATACCATCCGCGGAGCCGTTGCCAATTGGTCGAAGACACTCGCCATGGAACTTGGACGTTTCAATATCACCGTCAACAACGTGTTACCGGGCGCAACGCAAACCGGTCGCCTCGAACAAATCATTCAAAATAAAGCTTCGAAAGCAGGCGTGGAAGCAACAGCCGTTGCCCATGAAATGGCAGAAGAAGTGCCCATGAAACGATTGGCCACACCGGAAGAGATTGCGAACGCGATTGCCTTTTTGGCAAGCCCTGCTGCGTCGTACATCAACGGCATCAACGTGCCGGTAGATGGTGGTCGCACACTGTGTCTATAATCACTCGGAACATTTCGGACAACGACCACTCACACTGAAATTCATTTCCTCAGCAACATACTTGCGTGGTAGTTTGAATTCAGGAATGACGCCTTCCAGACAGGTGACTTCTCCGCATACGCGACACAAAAAATGTACATGATGGTGATGATGCTCTGATCCGTGCGCACACGTTGAACATACCGCGTAACGCACCACACCGTCGGAGTGAGCCACACGATGAATGTGGCCCTCATTCTCTAATCGCTCCAAGATGCGGTAGATGGTTACACGATCGCACTTACCCGCGCTACCCTCCTGTATTTCCGCATACGACAACGCCCTACCCGAATCCGCAATCAGACCTGAGATCAATTGCTTGGCCGGTGTATTGCGAACTTGCTTCATGCGCGGATTCCGATGTAACTATGAAATGTAACTCTTGGCTTTTTCCAGAACCGTCGACAAGCCATCAGGGTTTGTTCCACCCGCTGTGGCAAAGAAAGCCTGACCGCCACCGCCGCCATTGATTTCCTTAGCCAACTCACGAATGATCGTGCCCGCATTCAAACTGCGTTCAGCAGCTAAGGCCTCGGAGATCACACACGTGATGGTGGCTTTGCCATTGCCCTGTGAAGCAAACATGCCGAACAGTTTCGCATGCTCACCCTTCAACTGGAAGGCAATATCCTTGAGCTCTGCCGCATCCAAATCCACATGCTCAGCGATGAATTCCACATCACCTACAAGCGTTATTTTCGATTTGAGTTGCTGCTTCACTTGAGCACCTTTCTCTTTGTTGAGTTTCTCAATCTGTTTCTGCAAATCCGCATTGCGCGCCTGCAAATCGGCAATCGACTTCAACACATCTTTTGCTTTCAGCACCTGACGCACCTGATCGAGTGTTTCCAATTCCGAGTTGATGTAGTTGAACGCACCCTCGCCGGAGATAGCCTCCACACGACGCACACCCGCGGCTACAGCCCCTTCGCTTTGAATGCGGAACATACCGATTTCGCCTGTGTTCTGTACGTGCGTTCCACCGCATAATTCGATGCTGTCACCGAATTTGATGACGCGCACAACGTCGCCATATTTTTCACCAAAGAGCATCATCGCTCCTGTTTTGCGAGCGTCTTCAATCGACATGGAGCGGTTTTCTTCCAACGGGAAATTCTTGCGAATACGCTCATTCACCAGTGTTTCCACTTTCGCGACTTCCTCATCGCTCATCTTGGAGAAATGCGAAAAGTCGAAGCGCAAATAATCCGGACTCACCAGTGATCCCTTTTGCTCGACATGCGTTCCCAGCACTTCGCGCAGTGCCTCGTGCAACAAGTGCGTAGCGCTGTGATTTGAGGTTATGCTCACACGACGATCACCATCCACTACAGCACGGAAGGCAGCCTGCGGATGCTCCGGCAATGTGTCGGTAAAATGCACGATGAGATTATTCTCCTTCTTCGTATCCACAATATGGATTTGCTCATTGGCCGAAACCAATCGTCCCTGATCGCCAACCTGTCCGCCACTTTCGGCATAGAACGGCGTGCGCGAAAGCACGAGCTGAAACGACTCTTTTCCCTTCGCCTTTATTTTTCGGTAACGCAAAATCTTCGTGTCACACTCCATCTCATCATAACCGACAAATGCCGTTTCGCCTTCTTCGAGCGAAACCCAATCTTCCGTTTCGAGCTTGGTAGCCGCACGACTGCGCTCCTTCTGCTTTTGTAATTCAGTTTCGAAACCGAGTTGATCAATGCGCTTCTTACCTTCTGCAGCAATCAGCGCCGTGAGGTCAGCAGGGAAGCCAAACGTATCATACAATTCGAAGACAATCTTTCCGTCGATCAAATCGCCGCTGGTCTTGCGAATAATTTCATCCAACAACTGAATACCCTTGTCCAACGTACGCAAGAAACTTTCTTCTTCCTCACGAATCACTTTGCTCACCAGCGATTGACCGCTTTTTATTTCCGGGAAAAAATCGCCCATCTGTTCGGCAAGTACCGGAACCAACTGACAAATGAACGGCTCCTTCATACCAAGGAAACTGTATCCGTAGCGAATGGCACGACGCAGAATGCGGCGAATGACATACCCTGCTCCACCGCTCGATGGCAGCTGACCATCAGCAATGGCAAAAGACACCGCACGCACGTGGTCGGCGATAACACGCATGGCCACATCACGCTTCTCAGCTGTTCGCTCGTAAGTCATACCGGAAATCGCCTCCACCTTTTGAATGAGCGGTGTGAACACATCCGTATCGTAATTCGACTGCACACCCTGCAACGCCATGCACAGACGCTCGAAGCCCATGCCGGTGTCGACGTGTTTCGCAGCGAGCGGAACCAGCGAACCATCGGCCTTGCGCTCAAACTGCATGAATACGTTGTTCCAGATTTCCACCACTTGCGGGTGATCGTTGTTCACCAGCGTTCTGCCGTCAACCTTGTTACGCTCCTCATCGGAACGAATATCGATATGGATTTCGGAACACGGTCCACACGGCCCCGTATCACCCATCTCCCAGAAATTATCCTTCTTATTGCCGCGCAGAATACGATCT
>CANHYZ010000343.1 GCA_947464885.1 Flavobacteriales bacterium | reverse complement strand
GCTGAATCGAGCCATGCCGATGCTTTGTCCATTACTTCTTTGGAAACCATACGTTGTTCTGTTCGAATTGAGGTCAGCGAATGTAGTTCAACGATAAGAATTCTCGCGTCTGCAAAGGGCGTGAAATGAAAAAAGGCAAAGCCGAAGCTATGCCCTTTCCAAGGTTTGAATATTCGCTGTTATTGCGCCGGAATCAATTCACATGTTCCGGTTGCTTTGACCAGATTTTCATCCGCAATAAGCGTTGTTGCAATTTTGTTGGCAGCATCAAGTTCCAATGTCTTGCTGAAGGCCGCTTTGCTGCAGTCGTAATTTTTGTTGATGCTGTAATAAACTCCAAGGTAGTTGTACGCTTCAATGAGGTTTTTCTTATTGGCCTCAATGGAGCGCGGATCAGCGCCTACCAAGCGGATAAACTTCTCATGGTGAGGCTTTGCCAAACCGGCTACCGGTTGATCGGGATTTACCTCCATACGGTTGTTGCAACGGCCTCTCCAGAAGTTGGCATCAGGATATTTTGATGCAGCCAGGGAAAACGCAGTGTCGGCTAATTGGTACTCCTTATTGTAGTAGCGCGACTGGCCGAGGTAGTAATAATCCAAAGGCGCCGGTGCTTCCGAGCGTTCAATTTTCATTTGATAATAGCTCGCAGCTTCACCGTATTTCTTTTGCTTAGTGAGAATCGAAGCCACATCGTTATAGCCATCAATGTAGGTTGGATCCTCTTGAATGGCTTGCTTCAATACTTCAACTGCAAGCGAGTCTTGGCCAGACTTCGACAGCAGCTTGCCCTTTTGTCCGTAATCGCTTCCCGATACTTTCACGCGACCGTGTGTTTTGGCCATGTTGAAATACGTGTTGATGTACTCAAGTCCTTTAGCGTAATCGCCGGTTTCATAGCATGTGTATCCAAGCACGCGATACATGTACTCATTCTTGTCATTGCAGGGAAGCGCCTTTTCCAATTCAACAAGCGCTCGCTTGTAGTCTTTCGCCAGGTATACGAACATGGCGTATCGCTGCTTGACACGGCAGTTGTCGTTGTGCTTCATGTAACCCTCGTAGGCCTCAATGGCTTGTGGATAGCGACCGGCGTCTTTGAGCAACTCTGCCTTCTCACGGTAAGCAGGAGCAAATGATGGATCAAGTGCAATGGCCTCGTTGTAGTAGTTCAATCCTTCGTCCCAGTTCTGCACACGCTTGTACAACATGCCTTTGCGCAGTATGGCGCGAGTCGATTTGGAGTCCATTTCCAGCACTTTGTTGTATTGAGCAATGGCGTTGCTTTGATTGATACCATCGCGCAGACGATAGTAGTCGCCAAGCTGGATGTAGACTTCAGGGTTTTTGTCGTTAAAAGGAAGTGCGGTATTCAGGTAAACCAGCGCTTTGTCGAGTTGGACATTGTTGTCCATCAAACAAGCTTCAGCCATTTTCACATAAGCCTGTTGCTTGGTAAGCTTATCTACTTTGTTCGACTTGGTATTCATGATTTCTTCCGCCTTTGTGAATTGCGCGCTAAACGTGGCGGCATCACCACGGAAAGCAGCAAGTTGTCCAAGTCCGACATAGTTGAGCGGGTTGGTTGGAGCTACTTCCATTCCTTTGCGGAAGCACTTTTCGGCAGAGGCCATTTTTTCTGCCAAATCATTGGCGTCATCCTGGTCGCTCACACCCCAGTAGAAGTAGTTGTAGCCTGCTGCGGCATAGTTGTCGGCCACAGTTGGTTCTTTTGCGATGATGGCGTTAAGTTCACTCTCAGCTGTTTCGAAACGTTCGCTAAGGGTTTTTTGAATGGCTTCTGCGCGGGTTTGAGCCGAAAGAGTTATGCTGCAAGCAGCAAGCACAACAACGAATAACAAGGATTTATACATGGTGGTGAAATTATACATGTTCATTGATCTACAATTTTTACGGTACGGTTCGGAGTTTTGGCAGCTACCATTCCCATCTTGTGAATGATGAGCTGCCCCTTCTCGCCAATGAGGTGGTTGGCAAAGCCTGTGCCAAGCGTCCCTCGAAGGCCTGTGCGGATGTAATAGACATCGCGGCGGAGAGGATACGTTCCATCGAAAACGTAAGCCTGATATGGTCGACGAGCGAGTTCCGGTTTAATCACATTGCTTGAATCCACAATGCCCAGCGGCCGAATCAACTTGCGATAGGCTGCGCACGTGCTGTCCTCTGCGTCGCTAATCCAGCTGAGAGAAATAACACCAATGGCGTTCGGGTGTGTGTTGACGTAATCAATCACGCGCTCAGTTGTTTCTTCTGAAAAACACCACGACGGGAAGGTTTCAACACCAAATTTCTCGCGCAACGAACGAGCATTGCATGATCCCTGGTTGTCAAAAACAACGTTTATTTTCGTTGCTGAACCTCCCGGCTGCACTTGACTCCAGAGGCTGTCTGTACCGGTAAAAATCCCCTTTACTTTATCGAGATGTATGACGGAATCCGCGTGCTCCGGGTGAACCACCAACGCAATTCCATCCCGTGCAATCAAAATGCTTTCCGGTATGCGTTGTTTGCTTTTGAAAAAGGCCAGCTCTTCATCCGTAAGCGGACGCCCTACCACCGCAGCTTGAACGCTGTCTGCCAACAGTGCAGTGAAAACATCACGCTCAGGGGCGATTTGTGATGATATCGATGCGTATTTGTTGAGATGGGTGTAGGTGAAAACCTGAGTTTCCATCAAGAGGGAATAGGATTCGTCAACGGCGATGCGCAACGTCCCGGAAGTGATGGTCTCCTCATTCTTGTCCTGCGCAATGTTGCAGCCCATCATAGACACCAGCAATCCAACAATCAATGGTTTGAGCAATGCGTTAGTCTTGTTCATGCAATAGCTTTTTTTGAAATGCCCGCAGCCGATACCAACGAATGCAGGAATACACCGTGAGGACTCCGGCCATGACATAACGGCGATTGCCCGGAAGCCATTGTTCAGCGCTATCGGCCACCAAACAGGCAAGCGCCACCAGCAGCAGCGTTGCAATCATCACATAACTCAAAGTAACCGTTGTATTCATGCGGGCGCGAAATTAACACGGGAGACTGTACAGACGATGAGTAAGGTCGTTCGAAATGAAAAAAGCGGCAGAAATGCTTACGCACCGTCTGCCGCTTTATTATTCAATCTTTTGTTAGAGTGTTCCGCGCAATTCTTGCTCACGTTCAATCGCCTCGAAAAGCGCCTTGAAATTGCCTTTTCCGAAGCTCTTCGCCCCTTTGCGCTGAATGATTTCGAAGAACATAGTCGGACGATCCAGTACCGGTTTAGTGAAGATCTGCAAGAG
>CANHYZ010000342.1 GCA_947464885.1 Flavobacteriales bacterium | reverse complement strand
TGGTGATGAACATTTCATCGGCGGCCAGCAGATTGTGCGGATTCAAGGTGCATTCGTAGACTTTGATTTTGTTTTCCAGCGCCAGGTTGATGATATTCATGCGCATGGTGCCCGCTACGGGACCATCTTCCAGCGTAGGGGTATACAACACGCCATTGGAAACAATAAAAATATTGCTCGAATTGGATTCAATAACTGCCAGCTTGTTGTTTTGAATCAACGCTTCATCCAATCCTTTATCCCGGGCGTGGATGGCAGCCATGACGTACAGCTGTGCATTCAAGGTTTTGAAAACCGACATCTTGGTGACATCCTTTTTGAAATCCGTATAGATATCAATCATTTTCCCTGTGGCATTCATTACGAAGGCGTTGTCGGGCAGGGGTTCCGCTTCGATGTAGTAGGTCATTTCGTCTTGCTTGGGCATGTAGAAGCCGGTCGACCGACGATAAAACGTTATGCGCAGTCGTCCGCCCTGGTTGATGCCATTGCGTTCCAGCAATCCTAGAATTTGGCTGCGAAGTACCTCTATGCTAAAACCTGCGGGAACCGCCATTTTCAGGATGGCTGCGGTGTCCATTGCGCGGGAGAAGTGATTTTCCAGAAATAGCGGCTTGCCATTGATTACGCGCATGCTCTCGAAAAAACCATCGGCAAAACGAAACGCACGATTATCCTTGGTAATCGCGGCTTGTATATCCGGCAAATATTCACCTTTATGGAATACGTGGTTCATGCGTTGGTTTATGCGAGTGTTTCAACCGCATCGATCAAGGCAGAGTTGGCGGGAATTAAAATGCCTTTCACGCCAACTTGTGCTGCGCATTGAATGTCGCGCTCCCGATCTCCGATCATGACGCTCTGCGTCGGGTCGATGCGGTATCGGGCTATCGCTCGTTCCATGAGCAATCGTTCCGGTTTTCTCGTGAGTGAATTTCCGAATTCAGGGTGATGTGGCGAATAAAAGATGTGATTGATTTCAACACCGGCCTCTTGACAAGTGCGAAGCAGGAAATTATGGATCTCATGCACGGTTTCATGGGTGTAAAGACCTTTGGCAATACCGCCTTGATTGGTAATGACAAAGATGAGGTATCCTTTACTGCGCGCCAGTTGCAGCGCTTCAATAACCGTGGGGAGAATGATGAATTCTTCCAACGACACCGTGTAGTCGCCCGGGTCATGATTGATGACACCATCGCGATCCAGGAAAAGGGCTTTGTGCTCCATCAGGAAGAAATCTTTTTGCTTTTAATGGTAAACCAGGCAATCACCAAGGCTAAAAACATCAGGAAGGCTGCTGTGATAAATGCAGCGCCCGGGAAATAGATGGTGGATTTGCCAGTGAAGTGACTGAAGATTCCGGCCATCATTAGCGGACCGATAATCGAAGTGATGCTCTGCACGCTGGTGATAAGTCCCTGCAATTCACCCTGCGCATTGGAGGGAACGGATTCGGTCATGAGCGATTGGATGGCCGGGCCGTTGATGCCGCCCAGGCAATACGGAATGATGGCCAGCATCATAAACGTGCCCGTTGGGGCTAGTCCGAAACCGGCCATGCCTATGGTGTATAGGGTGAGCCCAATCAGCATGGCGTTGGTGTTGCCGATTCTGGAATTCACCACCCGCACTAGCACACCTTGCACGAAGGCGACGATGATACCCACGGTCATAATCGAGACGCCAATGGCCTTTTCGGTCCACTGAAATTTCAGCATCGTGTAGTATTGCCAGTTGGTCATCACAGCTTGCGCCCCGAGATAGAGCAGGAAGAAGCACGCGAGGTAACCCAATATGCTGCGGTGTTTTGAGATATTGAGAAATGCACCGATGGGATTGGCGCGCTTCCAGTCGAAGGGGCGGCGATGTTCTTGGGGTAATGATTCGGGTAGAATGAAATAGCCGTAAAGCCAATTCACCAATGAGAGAATTGCGCAGGCAATGAACGGCACTCGCACACCCCATTGTGCGAGCAAACCTCCGATGCCGGGACCGATGATGAACCCCATGCCGAAAGCTGCGCCGAGCATGCCAAAGTGTTTGGACCGATTATCATCGTTGCTGATGTCAGCGATGTAGGCCGCAGCAGTCGTATAGCTAGCCCCCATGATACCGGCCATTATTCTTCCGGCAAACAGCCACGATAGTGTTGGAGCAAAGGCAAGCAGCAAAAAGTCGATCCCGAATCCGAACAGCGAAAGCAGCAGAACGGGTCGTCGACCGAAGCGATCGCTCAGGCTACCTAAAATGGGCGACATCACAAATTGCATGACGGCAAACCAGAACATGAGCCAACCTCCGATGACGGCTGCGCGACTTTCATCGCACTGCTCCATGCTCATGATGAGTTTGGGAAATACAGGAATGATGATACCGATACTGATGGAATCTATCAGTGCGGTGATTAAGATGAAGAGTATGGCCGGTTTTCTTCCGACGGAGGACGTTGACATGGGCGCGAAAGATACATCTACAGGGGCCTGAACTTCGCTGAAATTAGTCTTCTTCTTGCAGCCATTCGTCTTCAAAGTCGAAGTCGGTGTAATCGTCCAGATCACGGCGTTCCTTTTTGGTAGGCCTACCCAGTCCGCGCTTACGGTCGTTGCGGAATTGGAGCTTGATCATTTCGAGTTTGGCCAATTCTTCGGCCTTGGTGACATCTTGCGCGTGGGCAGCTACAAGCTTGGCACCTACGCGCGCCCTTGGGAAGGAGAGCACTTTATAAGAGAATTGGATGGGGCCTTTGCGAACGGTGAGGACGTCACCTATTTTGACTTCACGACTGGCCTTGGTGAGTTCGCCGTTATACCAAACTTTTTCAAGCTTGCACTGACTGCTGGCCAGGGAGCGCGTTTTGTACACGCGAATGCTCCAGAGATACTTGTCGATTCTCATCGGTTGTCAGAAATCAATCTGCAGGTTGAACGTTTTGCGCAACGTTTCCATGGCCGGGTTTTCCTGCACGAGTTTGTCGAAGCGCTGCTTGGCTGTTTGGTAGGATGACTTGATTTCATCGGGGCGCATGATTTCGATTTTGTAATCGATGCCGCGGATATCGAATTGTGTCCGGAAGTACTCTGCGAGTTGGTTGCGGTTCTCGTTGAAATACATTTCCTGAGTGACACTGGGCAGTGCTACACGCAAGGTATTGCCGAGTTTTAATTCGACTTCGGCCACTTTGAATGCGCTTTGAGCCTGCATGTTATGGCTCATGCGTTCATCGGCAAAGCGATTCCACGCCATGCGCAGTTCTTCGGTGGTGTATTCGCGTGTGGCCTTTTCTTCTGCGATTTCAAG
>CANHYZ010000341.1 GCA_947464885.1 Flavobacteriales bacterium | reverse complement strand
ATTATCCCGAGCGGCTGACGGAAATGCAGCAGCTGCGCGTGATCGATTTGCTCAACAACGCCATGAGCCGCGAAACCCAGGAGCGCCTCAAGTCGGATCTGCCGCAATGCAAAATCATCATGTCGCCGCCTTGCGCCTGCATGGATGGCGATGAGTAGAAGCAGCGCCCTAGTCTGCTTGATCTTTCCTTGCACTGCCCCTGCCGTACGGACGCACTGCAGTGCGTCCCGCAGTGCGTCCCGACCGACACTAATTGCTAGTGCCTTTCTTCTCAACCTAAAATCCGTCTTAATTTAGTCGCATGAAACTAGTTTCCTTTCTCAATTCTTACAACCCACGCGTACTTCACAATCCTTACGTGATTGCTGAAGCAGGAGTTAACCATGAAGGCTCGATGGAGCTTGCCAAACGCCTCATCGACGAAGCTGCTGAAGGTGGTGCTCAAGCCATCAAGTTCCAAACCTACAAGGCTGAAACCATCGCCAGTAAAGACTCACCTTACTACTGGGATATCACTAAAGAGCCAACACGTTCGCAGTTTGAGCTCTTCAAGAAATACGATAAGTTCTGGAAGAAGGAATACGAAGAACTCGCGCGCTATTGCGAAACCGCAGGCATTGAGTTCATGAGTACACCGTTCGACGTGGAGAGCGCAACCTTCCTCAACGACCTGATGCCGGTGTTCAAAATTAGTAGCAGTGATTTGACGAATCTGCCCTTCATCGAGTATCAATGCTCATTCGGAAAACCCATTATTCTCTCTACCGGTGCGGCCTTCAAATGGGAGGTTATGCAAGCGGTTGAAACCATCGAGAAGCATGGCAACAAACTCTGCCTAATGCACTGTGTACTCAACTATCCGACGATGGACGAGAACGCAAACTTGGGGATGATCAAGGACATGATTCGCCTCTTCCCTGATGCTGTTCCGGGATATAGTGATCATACCTTACCGAAGGACATGCATACACTGGAAGTAGCTACTTTGCTCGGCGCGGCCGTATTGGAGAAGCACTTCACGCATGATAAGACGCTTCCCGGAAACGACCATTACCACGCCATGGATAAGGAAGATTTGAAGCACTTCCACAACCGCATGAACCGTACCTTCGAATTGCTCGGCACCTTCGAAATGAAGGCGCTCGAAAGCGAGGCACCGGCACGCGCCAATGCTCGCAGAAGTCTGGTTGCAGCCACAAATATCCCCGCAGGAAAATCAATCGAGATGAGCGATCTTACCTGGAAGCGTCCGGCCAGCGGGATTTCTCCAAAGGATATTCATGCCGTTATCGGCAAGAAAGCGTCGCGCGATATTGGCGAAGACGAAGTGATGAAATGGTTTTTACTCAACGACTAATCCATGCGCTACCAACAACTTTCAGCCGACTTTTATACCGGTGCACGCAAGCGATTTGCAAGCCATATGCAGAAGGGCGGTGTCGCGGTGTTCTGCAGTAACGATACCTATCCCACCAGCGCCGACGGACACTTTGCGTTCAAGCAGGCGACGGATATTTTTTATCTCAGTGGTGTTGATCAAGAGGAAAGCATCTTGATGATGTTCCCCGACTCGTTTCATCCACATCACCGCGAAGTGCTGTTCTTGAAAGAAACCAACGAAACCATTGCCATCTGGGAAGGCGCCAAACTAAATAAGGAGCAAGCACGCACGCAAACAGGCGTCAAGACCGTGTATTGGCTCAGCGAGTTTGAACGCGTATTTAAAACAATATTAGCAGAGGCATCATGCCTCTACCTCAACAACAACGAGCACACACGCGCCGTAGTTGAAGTAGAGACGCGTGAAGCCCGCTTCTCGAAATGGGTGCGCGAGCATTATCCGCACTACCGCATTGAGCGCAGCGCGCCCATCATGCACCGCCTGCGCGCCATCAAAGAGCAAGAGGAGCTCAATCAACTGCAACGCGCTATCGACATCACACGCGGAGGATATGAGCGCGTCATGAAAATGGTGAAGCCCGGTGTAATGGAATACGAACTCGAAGCGGAGTACATGCATGAATTCCTGAGCAAGGGCTCTCGTGGATTTGCTTACACGCCCATTATTGCCAGCGGTTTCAGCGCATGCGTGCTGCATTACATTGATAACGATAAGCCCTGCAAAGACGGTGATTTGCTGTTGATGGATGTGGGTGCTGAATACGGTAATTACAATGCCGATATGACACGATGTATCCCCGTGAACGGCAAGTTTTCACCGCGTCAAAAGGCTGTATACAACGCCGTATTGAGTGTGATGAAAGGCGCGAAAGCGCTGCTCAAGCCGGGTGTGCTCATGCACGAATATCACAAGCAAGTAGGAGAGTTGATGACCAAGGAATTGGTCGACTTGCAGCTCATCACCATGGACGATGTGAAGAATCAAAATCCGGAGTGGCCTGCGTATAAGAAATACTTCATGCACGGCACATCACACTTTCTTGGACTCGATGTACATGATGTTGGCGATTGGACACAACCGGTTGCGGAAGGCAACGTGTTTACGGTTGAACCGGGTATCTATATTCGAGAGGAAAGCCTTGGCATTCGCATTGAAAATAACATTGTGATTACCAAAGATGGTAACGTTGACATGTTCGAGCGTTTTGCTATTGAAGTCGATGAAATTGAAGCAATGATGAACTAACAGCGCGTGCGCTATTTTTTCTCTACCGCTTTACCGTTGTCATACTCAATACGGATGAGCTCCTTGCCGGTTCTGTCGTCGTAGCTGATATACACCCCGTCAAGTTTGTTGTTCTTGTAATTGGATTCCTCAATCACACGGCCGCGCTCGTTATAGATGATGCTCTTCCCATTGAGTTTTCCCTCTTTGAAGGAGCAGTCACGCATAGGCGCGCCATGTGGATGGAAGTACGACCATTTGCCGTCCGGCTTTCCATTTTTATAGCTGCCCTTACTGTCGATTCGCCCGTTGTTGTAGGATTCGTAGGGCCCGTTCAATGAACCGTCAGCTCCGTAGGTTTCCATCTTTTCGATGCCGCCTTTGTCGTTCCAATAGGTCCATTTCCCTTGCTTTACGTCGCCCGATTTAATCTTCGCTACCGTGTCGGTTTTGATTTTGTACAAGTCGCTCATCGTTTGCGCAAATTGATCTTTACTCTTCACGATGCTCCATTCACCCTCATAGCTTTTCACACCGTTGGCGTGATTGCCCGTCCAATTGCCATGCATCTGACCGTGCTCGTAATTACCGATGTCTTGGATGTAACCATTGCTATACCATGATGTCCATTCACCTTCTTCCAGGTCGAATTTGAAATTGCCCTTCATCATGGGTT
>CANHYZ010000340.1 GCA_947464885.1 Flavobacteriales bacterium | reverse complement strand
TTGCCCATTCCCCAAGCGTAGTTGACGCCATCCTCCAGGACGCTGCTGTAAAATGGATTTCAGACGTGTGCTCTTCCGATCTTTGCCCATTCCCCAAGCGTAGTTGACGCCATCCTCCAGGACGCTGCTGTAAAATGGATTTCCAATCGACATGCTAATGACTTTTACATCAGAGCGGTTACCCATTTTCACCAGGGCATTTTTCACGCCTGTGCGCTCAACCGAACGATCCAGCACTACATCTTCACAACCGCGGATGAAGTGCAGGTTAGATTCATAGGCCACTCCTGTTGTAGCTCCCAGTCCATTGCGCGGACCGGCAGCAAGACCACTCATAGCTGTTCCATGTGAACACGAAGAATAAGCTGAACTTCCAAACGTATAATCCGTGCTTACACTGCGCCCCACATTGCTATCTCCATTATTAAAATCAGCGCCCAATAAGCTTTGCGCCGATTGGATACCCGCATCAATTACGCCGATAGTAATTCCTTGTCCCTGCGCACTCGCCCATGCACTCGGAATATTCATCAATCCATAATTCCAGGGAAGAATGGCATTAGGGGTGGTAGTTGTATAATCAGCTGTATTCAATCCGGTCGTGCTCACAGAGCAACCCGAGGTCGAACGATCTTCCGACTGCACATCGGCATGGGTATAATCAAGAGGCTCGATGTAACGCACATTCTTCAGATTGCGAAGGGCCGTGAGCACATGACGATCCGTTAGCTTCAGCGTGATGATTGGAAGCGTGGCGTCATCTTCAACGAGTATGGCTCTCATATCAGCGGGTAAGCCTTGTTTGGCCAACTCCGATAAGATCAATTCAATCAAAGCGTCGTGTACTTCCTTCCAAGCGCCCTCACCAATTTTGATTTGGTGGATGGTGTTTTCAATGCCGATATAACCTGCGGGCTGATAGCCAATCGCCACACTTTGATCACCGTATTGAATGGCGCTCCAAAGCATCTTGAAATCGGCCTCTTCCCAACGAAAATCACCGTTGGCGACATACATCTCCTTGACATATTCATCCACTTTGGTTTTGCTGAAAGGATCTCCTTGCGGTACATCCAAGGTAATTTCACGTTGAACCAGTTTGCCGTTGATTCCTTGGGCGTCATCGACAAGTTGGTTTGGCTGTTGGCGCTGACATCCCGCTGAAAAAAGTGTAATCAAGGCCACAATTAAAACGTAGGGTTTTTGCATGTTGGTTAAGTTTTGTACGAATGTAATAAGAATCGCCAATAAGCGAATCTTTCATCGCTTATCCACGACAGTTCTTGCCAACATGCGAACTTGAATAACCCTATGTTGTTATTTCGCAGAATGGATTCATTAAGTCAGATTGTATTAGGCGCCGCTGTGGGAGAAATCATGCTGGGCAAGAAACTCGGCAACAAGGGGCAATTGCTGGGCGCCATTGCCGGGACAATTCCTGATCTGGACGTTTTGCTGAGTCCGTTATTCACCGATGAAATCACCAAGCTGACCATCCATCGCGGTTATTCTCACGCTGTGCTGTTCCATCTACTACTGGCGTGGCCTCTAGCCCGATTAAGCCAACGATGGAGCTCATCAGACATCTCATCCCGACGCTGGTATCTCTTCTGGTTTCTCGGACTTTTCACGCATGCTTTGCTGGATTGCTGCACCACCTATGGCACACAATTACTGCTCCCCTTCACCGACTATTTAGTAGGCTTCAACAACATCACGGTAGTCGATCCGCTATGGACATTGCCGTTCATGGCTATGCTCATCGTTTGCTTATTCATTCCCAGAGAAAAGAAGACACGCAAGCTATGGGTGATGATCGGATGCAGCTACGCGGCGCTTTACATGGGATTCACGCTGGTCAACAAGTACAACGTTCATCAGCATTTCACACAACAACTGGAGCAACAAGGTATCGCCTACAGCGAACTGAAAACGACTCCTACGATGTTTAACAACATTCTCTGGTCGGGCATCGCTTTGGGAAAAGACTCCATTTACTTCGGCGAGTACTCTTGGATTCAGCACGATCCCGTTGTCGAATGGATCGCCTTTCCGCGCAATCAAGCACTCATCGACAATCATCCTGCACAACGAGAAATGGCTGCTTTAAAATGGTTCGGACAGGATGCCTACTTCGCCGTTGCAGAAGGTGATCACGTCGATTTTTTCACCGCCAAATGGGGACGAACGGATTTCACCAAGACAACTGCTCACGGTGCTTTCGTATTTCACTGGAGAATAGAACCCAGTGATAACGGTTGGCGCGCTCTTCAGGTGATGCCAAGATGGGATGGAGAAGACTTCCGAGCGGCAATGAACAGTCTATGGCAGCGCATAGGGGATAAACCGATTAAGTCAGATGCGCCATAGCGCTATCCGTCTTATTTTCGCGACGCGTGCAAAAAAGCACTTTTCGCGATTATGAGTATCGAGATCCCAAGCAAATACGAGCCCCAAAACAGTGAAGACAAATGGTATGGCTACTGGATGAAACACGGGTTGTTTAAGAGTACCCCAGATCATCGTGAACCCTACACCATCGTTATTCCTCCGCCCAATGTGACGGGAGTGCTTCACATGGGGCACATGCTCAATAATACCATCCAGGATTTGCTGATCCGTCGGGCACGCATGCAGGGTAAAAATGCATGCTGGGTTCCCGGCACCGACCACGCATCGATTGCTACCGAGGCGAAAGTGGTGCAGAAACTTCGCAAGGAGGGCATCAAAAAAAGCGATCTCAGCAGAGATGAATTTTTGGAACATGCCTGGGAGTGGACACACAAACATGGGGGAATCATCCTCGAACAGCTCAAGAAGCTGGGAGCAAGCTGCGACTGGGACCGCACGCGCTTCACGATGGATGAGAAGTACTATGACAGTGTCATTGACACCTTCATTGACCTGCACAAGAAAGGTAGAATATACCGTGGCGAACGCATGATCAACTGGGATCCAGCAGCACTCACGGCGCTTTCCGACGAAGAGGTAATCTACCGCGAGGTGAATTCCAAGCTGTACCACGTGCGTTACGCTATCGTGGGATCCGACGAATTCATCACCATTGCTACCACGCGTCCGGAAACGATTCTGGGTGATACCGCAGTTTGTGTAAACCCAAAAGACGAACGCTACAAGCATCTGCATGGAAAGAAGGCCATTGTGCCCATGGTCAATCGCGAAGTGCCCATCATTGCCGACGATTACGTGGAAATGGAGTTCGGAACAGGTTGCTTGAAAGTAACTCCGGCTCACGATATGAATGACTTCATGCTCGGCGAAAAGCATGGGCTTGAGGTCAT
>CANHYZ010000339.1 GCA_947464885.1 Flavobacteriales bacterium | reverse complement strand
GCTTCTATTCAGCAACTACGAAAATTTACCTTGCGTTATTGTGGAAGCCCTCGCCTGCGGACTGCCCGTGATCAGCACGCGTGTGGGCGGCATCAGCGAGCACATCACCTCAGAACGCGGCATACTCGTCGAGCGAGGCGATGAAGATGGGCTGGCACAAGCTATCGAGACAATGTCAACCACCATCCACCAATTCGACAAGGCAGTGTTGCGAACGTATGCGGTGGAGCGGTTTAGTAATGAAGCGGTGGCGGAGGCGTTTGTGGGGCTCTATAGGAATGCAGGATTGTAGGATTGTAGGATTGTAGGATTATAGGGGGGCGCCCCCTCATTCTCATTGTGTTTCTGATTCTCATTCTAAAAATTCCAGAATGAGAAACAGAATGAGAAACAGAAAGAATGGCCAAGCCCCCTACAATCCTATAATCCTTCAATCCTATAATCCTCCAATCCTCTCTACCCCTTCTTCCTGTAGAAATAAAAAATCACCAACGGCGAAATCAACATCTCAGCAATCAGCGCTATGAAGAGCGTGAGACTGATGAGCAGCCCGATGTAGTAAGTGCCCAAGAAGTCGGATAGAATCAGCGTTAGAAAGCCGCCACTTAGAATTAAGGTCGTAACGACCATCGCTTTGCCCGTGGTCAGAAAGGTGCGTTTGACAGCGTACATCGGCGTAAGTCCCTCGCGCAGCAACGTGCGCACGCGAGCAAGGAAGTGAATCGTATCATCCACAGCAATTCCAAAGGCGATGTTGAATACAATGGAAGTAGACACTTTCAGCGGTATGCCCATCGCGCCCATGATTCCGCCCACGATGACCAACGGAATGAGGTTCGGAATAATGGTCAGCAAAATCATTTTTGGCGACTGGTAAACGATGCCCATGATTAGCCCGATGACCACCATGGAGAGCAATAAATCCCACACCATATTTTCAACCAAATAGCGATTGTTCAAGTCAATCAGATGCGCTGTTCCGGTAACCTTGTAGGTGAAGTTTGATGTGCAATTAGCGGCAACGAATCGATCGAGCTCTGCATTCATTTGTTCGTAATGAATTCTTCCAAAATCCCCTATCCTACCCGCAATACGCATCACCCCTTTGTCGGCATTGTAATGCAGCTTAACAACATCCGACACTTCCTTTCGTGTCAAAAATTTATTGAGGCGTCTCAACTCAACACTATCTGTCGGCACGACAAAAAAATCGCTAACACCCGCGTTCATCGCCTGATTGGCGTTCTTCAATATCTCGTTGTACGAAAGCAAACTTCCAACACCATAGACATGGGTCAACCAATGCTGCAGCGTATCCATATCATGCAGAAAGGCTTTATCGTTAAGTTGGCCCGCATCACTCATCATGATAGCCATTTCAAACGGTCGACATCCCGAGTAATGATCCTCCATGAAGAAGAATTCCTGCTTGAGCAAATGTTCGTCGCGCAGATCTTCGAGCATCTTGTTGTCAACCTCCACCTGCATGATGCCATACACACTCGCCGCACAGACGACTACCGTTCCCAGGATGACCGCCCTGCGCTTGCGTATAATCCAACGCAAGGATCCATGTAACTTGGATGTCCAGAAATCATCAGAACTTGCGAATTGATACAGTCTTTTGGGCGTTGCCAAAAACAAGATAGCGGGCAGCATGGTGTAGGTCAGACCATACGCCAGCATAATGCCGACAGAGGTATAAATACCGAACTTACTGATGGGCTCAATGTTCGAAAGCACCAGGGTCAGAAATCCAATCGAGGTTGTCAGCGCAGTGAGAAACGTTGCCAAACGAATACTCTTGAACGCATAGCGGATAGCATCTCGCTTCTCGCGACCATTGCGCAACTCCTGCATATACTTCGTGAGCACGTGCACAGAATCACTCATACCGACCACAAAAATGATGGTCGGCAAAATGGTCAACATCAAATCGAGGTCGTTGCCTAGAATGCGAATAAAGCCCAAAGTCCAGAGGATGGAAATCAACACCACCAGTGTTGGAATGATGATTCCCCAGGCCGATCGGAAGGCTATAAATAAGAACAACGTGGTTAGTATCAGACTCAGTGAAATGAATAGAATCAACTCCTGGATCATCAATTCAACATAGAGCCGTTGCCCTAAAGCGCGGCCTATAAGATGCTTATTCGGAAATTCGAATTCATTTACTGCCGCTTCAATATCCAATGACAGTTGATCACATCCTTGCTTGGAAAGCTTCTCAGTGTGTCGAATATTGATCGCGACGGAGTGAAAATCCTCTGCGAAAAAATACCCGAGCATGCCCGTCGAACGGGCGATATCGGTGGAGTCGATTGCAAAATTCTCCGGCTCATTCCAGCGCAGCACGGGTAGCGCCATAACCTGCCCAAGCACGGGGTCGCGCACGTAGCGTGTGAGGCGCGTTGGGCCCATAGCCGCCACAACATTATCCACCTGGGATAAACGAGAATTGAGACTATCTACCTTACTTAAAAAGGTGGAATCAAATACACTTCCGTTACTTTCCAGCACAACGATGAAGAAGTCGTTGTCTGTTTCGAAACTCTCTCGAAACTCAATGTAAAAGTCAGTTTCCGGATCTTTTTGCGGAAAGAAAGCCTCAAAATCATAGCTGAACTTCAAGCCGGATGCTAACCATACGCACAGCGCGCTAAACAGCGTAACGCCAAGCAATGTTAATGATGCACTCCGTTTGGTCATTCGTAGGTATTAGGTATCATAACAACTGCAGCGACCTATGGTTTCCGAATAACCTTGAAATTCCGTTATTTCTTCAGGGCATCGCGAATTTCTTCCAGCAGCTGCTCGGAGCGATTCACTTCAGGCGCAGGTGCGGGCTCGTTGCTTCTGAGTTTGTTCATGCCCTTGATAACCAAAAACATAATAAACGCTATAATGACGAATTCTATGGTGTACGTAATGAATGTGCCATAGGCGATTACCGGGCCAATTTCCTTGGCATTCTCAAGTGACAAGCCACTTCCGGCTGCTTCAGCGGCCTCTCTTGCCTTTCGCACATTTTCGGAGAGCGGGTAATACAGATTTGAAAAATCGCGGCCCTGGATTAGACCAACCAATGGCATAATCATTCCATCAATGAATGCTGAAACGATTTTTCCGAAAGCAGCACCCATAACGAATGCGACAGCCATGTCAATCAGGTTTCCGCGCAATGCGAATTGTTTGAATTCTTTGATCATAGGGTTGGTGTTTTATTTGTTGTCCAAATATAGGCGCAAAAAAAAAGGCCCATAGCGGGCCTCTTTTAAATCTATGGCTTCGAGAAGTTATTTCTTC
>CANHYZ010000338.1 GCA_947464885.1 Flavobacteriales bacterium | reverse complement strand
TTTGATTGATTCGAAAAAAATCATTTCAGCCAAAGCAAAGGGCCCCGGAAACCCGGTGTTCATCGTGGGCTCGGCAACAGGCAAAGACGGTATCAAGGGTGCTTCATTCGCCTCAAAAGATATTACTGCAGAAAGCGCGAAAGACTTACCAAGCGTTCAAGTTGGCGATCCATTCCAGGAAAAACTACTCCTTGAAGCGACCATGGAACTCGCCGAAACAAACGCCATCGTGGGCATGCAAGACATGGGTGCCGCAGGTATCACTTGCAGTACATCCGAGATGAGCGCAGGCGGCGGCGTCGGCATGGATATTTACCTCGACAAAGTTCCTACCCGTCAGGCGGGAATGCAGCCGTTTGAAATCCTGCTCAGCGAATCACAAGAGCGCATGCTCATCGTGGTTCGCAAAGGAGAAGAAGCTGTGGTCAATCGCATCTTCGAAAAGTGGGACCTGCACGCCGTGCACATCGGCGATGTCACCGAAGGCAATACCCTGCGCTATTTCATGAACGGCGAACTCGTGAGCGAGATACCGGCGAAGAGCCTTGTGCTCGGCGGCGGCGCTCCGGTATACGAACGCGAATACACCGAGCCGGCTTACTATGCCGAAGCCAAGAAGTTTTCCATCAACAGCATTGCTGAACCGAAAGATCTCGTTGTAGTGGCCCGCCAACTCATGGCCAACCACAACATCGCCAGCAAAAAGTGGATCTACGAGCAATACGACAGCATGGTGGGTACTGCCAACATGAGCACCAACAAGCCATCGGATGCGGCTATTGTCAATATCAAAAACTCGAACAAAGCACTGGTACTTTCTGTGGATTGTAACGGTCGCTATGTGCAAGCGGATCCCGAAGTAGGTACCATGATCGCGGTATGCGAAGCAGCTCGCAACATTGTATGTTCGGGTGGCGAACCCAGCGCCATCACCAACTGCCTCAATTTCGGTAATCCATACAACCCGGAAGTATACTGGCAATTCGTTGGCGCCATCAAAGGCATGGGTGCAGCATGCAAACGTTTCGAAACACCAGTTACAGGTGGAAACGTAAGCTTCTACAATCAAACGGTTAACGCCGACGGCACAGCAGCTCCGGTGTTCCCCACTCCGACCATCGGTATGCTCGGCGTGATGAAAGACAAGAGCCTGCAAACCACACTCGACTTCAAATACAAAGGTGATCTCATCTACTTGCTCGGCGTTCCGCGCAACGATATCAACTCTTCGGAGTACCTCTACTCCTTTCACGGTGTAAGAAATTCGCCAGCTCCTTTCTTTGATCTGGAGGAAGAATTCAACTTGCAACAATGCTTGAAAGCGTTGATTCGCAACAACTACATCAGCTCAGCCCACGATGTCAGCGATGGCGGTTTGTTTGTGACGCTCTGCGAAATGGCACTTCCAAATTCACTCGGCTTCGACATCGTAACCGACAGCGAAATTCGTCGCGATGCATTTCTGTTTGGTGAATCACAAAGCCGAATTGCAGTGACGGTAGTAGAAGATTACGAAGATGAGTTCCTGGACTTCGTTGGTGATAGCGGCATTCAAGTGATGTTGCTCGGTCACGTTACTAAAGGTCGCGTTACCATCGACGAAGAAAACTTTGGCTTTATTGAAGATTATCGCACACTTTACGAGCAGAGCATAGCTGAGGCTATGGCCAACTAATCGTGTTGTGTATTTATAAGAATGTTTTTACACCATATTTGCGGCGCTTTTTTTAGCCACTACCCAAGCTAAGAACTATTCGTGTTGTATTCAGTATTTCATTCACTTGCCTGTTGCCACGACCGGACAAGCGAATGTGTTCGGCCTAATCGCGGGCCGGTGTGTTTAGTTGTAACCTAACCAAATACTTTAAACAACATGAAATGGCCCGGCTATTTCCCTTACATGCTAAGCGTGTGCCTGATTGTTTTAGGCCTTTCGCAGTGGTTTCCATCAACGTCCAAGAGTGAACTCACGAAGGAATGGGTCGTGAGATTCAGCGATGATATTTCCCTCGACAACATCTGGTGGCCGGAAGGATTGAACCTTATCAGCTTGCACGAACCAAACCATTGCGCCGTTATTCAGAGCTCGCTTTCGGAGGATGACATGCGCGCAATCATCGAGCCTCTTGATCGGACGTATTTTCTTTCGGCAGCGCGAAAAGACGCAGGTGGATCGCCCATCTATCCCACGGGATCCGTCATTTTGGCCCTCGATCAAGAGGTAGACGCCACTCAAGTAGCACAACTACTCCACTGTGCTATCGAACAACACCTTGAGCAACTGCATTGGATAACGGTTCGCATTCCACAGGGTGAACACTATGAAAGCTTTCGCAATCGATGCCTTTCAACAGTGGGTGTGAAAGACGTTTTTTCCGATGAAATCATCGTCTGCCAATCGCATCAGACGAACGACCCGCTGTACAACTCATCCTGGCATATTGCTCAATCCAACGACAAAGACATCGATGCCGATGAAGGCTGGAATATTTTGCCTTCTGAAGCCGCAACCAAATCCATCGCACTTATTGAAGGCGTTGGCTTCGACACGCTCAATGCGGATCTCAGCGGCCGATTCATCGACCGCTACAATGCCGTGAATCAAACAACAAATGTGTATTCCAATGCGACCGTTGACAAACACGGCACTGCTGTGGCCGGCATTCCAGGTGCCATTTGGAACAACGCCATCAGCGCTGCCGGATTAGGCAAAAACAAACTGTGGCTGCAAGTCATTCGCATCGGATACAACACCACCGCATCAGGCACCTTCTCGACCAGCTCATCCTATCAAGCCGCGGCCATCAATCGCGCCATGTCGCTGAGCACAACAGCAGCCATCAGCATGTCCTTTGGTTCAACTACCTATCAGTCTGCTTTTTATACGGCCATTCAAAGCGCCCTCACACAAGGACGCACAAACAAAGGCATTCCCGTGTTCGCCAGCACTGGCAATTCCGGTCTTTCCAGTTGGACAAATTACCCTGCTTCCTATGGAAATGTCATTGCAGTTGGCGCCACGACCAGCCAGGATTTACGTTCCACTTCATCCAATCACGGTCCCGCTCTCACGCTTTCTGCTCCGGGCTCATCGATAGCAACGACCGACATCACCGGTGCCAATGGATACAGTACGGGTGATAATACTTCTTTCAGCGGAACGAGCGCTGCAGCTCCGGTAGCCGCCTCCGTTGGAGCGCTCATGGTCGTAGCGAATCCTAACATTACCGCAAGCCAAGTCAAGCAATTCCTCGCACAAAGCTGTGATAAAGTTGGTGGCTACGCTTATACGAATAATGCAACTCAAAATCT
>CANHYZ010000337.1 GCA_947464885.1 Flavobacteriales bacterium | reverse complement strand
TCAATTCTGCTTCATGAATGGATTCAATTCCCCGGATTAACGCATCCGGATTAAACGAGATGCTGTCAATGCCCTCATCGACCAAAAACTGCACAAAACTCGGATCATCGCTCGGTGCCTGACCGCAAAGGCCAATGTGCAATCCATGCTCGTGGGCCACTCTAATGGAACGGGAAATCATCCATTCCACCGCTGAATCACGCTCATTGAACAAAGGAGCAATCAGCGAAGAATCTCTGTCGATACCCAGTGTCAGTTGTGTCAGATCATTCGAGCCTATCGAAAATCCGTCTACATGCTTCGCAAAAGCGGCAGCCTCAATCGCGTTGCTGGGCACTTCAATCATCATATAGACTTCAAGACCATACACCCCTCTAACCAAACCGTAACGAGCCATTTCTTCCAAAACCAGTAATAACTCGCGCACCGTTCGGCAAAAAGGAATCATGACTTTCACATTGGTCAATCCCAGATATCTGCGTACATGATCAATCGCTTTGCACTCCAGGGCAAAGCCCTCACTGTAGCGCTCATGGTAATATCGCGACGCCCCTCGAAAACCAATCATCGGATTTTCCTCATGCACTTCGAACGCGGCACCTCCAAGTAATGAGGCGTATTCATTGGATTTAAAGTCACTGAATCGAACAATAACATCCTTGGGGTAAAACGCCGCCGCCATCGTTGCAATGCCTTGCGCCAAATTCTCGACGAAATAACTCGCCTTATCCCTATTGCCCTTCGTCAGTGTATTGATGCGTTCTCGCTCTTCCGGATTACCAATCCGATCGAAGTGCGTTAATGCCATTGGGTGAATTTTCAGACACTTGGCAATGAGGAACTCGAGTCGCATCAATCCGACACCCTGATTGGGAAAAAACGACCATTCATAGGCCTTATCGGGATCCGACAATACGAGCATCGGTGCTGTTTTCGTTTGTGGTATTTTGTCTATGTGATGCTCCGTGACAACCCATGGAATCTTGCCGTTATGCACCTTTCCGACTTTCCCTTCCGTGCAATTAACCGTTATCCAATCACCATCACGAATCAATTCTGTGGCGCGCGTTGCACCCACAATTGCAGCCACCCCTAGCTCACGCGCAACGATTGCTGCGTGACTGGTCCGACCGCCGTGATCAGTGACCACCGCTGAGGCCTTCTTCATCACCACATCCCAATCAGGTGTGGTTGTTTCGGCAACCAAAACATCACCCGGCTTAATTTTTCCGGCTTCCTCAATTGATTTCAAAACTCGAGCACGACCTGAAGCGATATCGGTTCCGACAGCCTGACCTTCACAAATAGCCGGATACTTCTTATCCATCGTATACTCCAACAAGACCAAACGGTCACGTCGCGCATGAACCGTTTCCGGGCGTGCCTGAACGATATACAACTCATTGGTGTAACCATCCTTTGCCCACTCAATATCCATAGGCTTTCCATAGTGCTCCTCCACCCGCATCGACCAATTGGCCAGTAGTTCCAATTCGTCATCCCGCAGCACCCAAGCCTCACACTTGTCTTTGGATGTCGGGCGGTTTTCAACCCCAACTCCAATGGAAGCATAGCCCAGTGTAATAGCCTTCGCCCCCTTCCTTTTGCGAATAATCCCGTGCTTTCTGGCGATGAGAGAAGGCTTGAATACGTGAAACTCATCGGGCTCGACCTTGCCCTGAACAATATTATCCCCTAAACCCCATGCACCTGTAATGACCACAACATTTGAAAAACCCGTATCGGGATCTACCGTAAAGCACACACCTGAGCAGGCCAAATCAGCTCTTATCATAGTTTGAATGCCTACTGATATGCCAATTCCGTTAATCGATAATCCGCGATCCAATTGATACTTAATTGCACGCGCACCGTAAAGCGAAGCGTAACATTTGCGAATGGTCAGAATAAGCTCTTCAAAACCATGAATGTTCAGAAACGACTCATACTGCCCGGCGAAACTGGCCTCTGCCATGTCTTCCGCCGCTGCACTGCTGCGCACCGCCACATGGGTATCAGGTCCATAGCGCTGCAGAAGCGCATCATACGCTTCGCGAACTTCCTCCACCACCGCTTTGGGAATCTCTGCCTCAAGAATCAATAGCCTAGCCTTTTCCGTCAATTGCTGGAGCGATTCCACATTATCCGGGTCCAACCCGGTGAACAATGCCTCCAACTGGGTTTGTAAGCCCGACTGCTTCAGGAAGAGATTGTATCCATCAATCGTGACAGCAAACCCACAAGGCACTTGGATGTCGAGCGTTGTCAGATTCCGACATAACTCGCCTAATGACGCATTTTTTCCGCCAACAAGCGCTACGTCGTTCATTCCAACCTCCAAAAACGATTTAACATATTGCATAATACCGTGTTTCTGCGGCATAATTAGCCCAGCGATAGGGCGCTGGCAGTGACCAAAAACAAGTTGCAGCGTGACACCTGTCATCGGTGCGCTCAAGAAGACGGAATCCTTTTCGTATTCACGCAGGAATTAGAACTACTTTTGCCGCCACATTGAAAAACGATGAAACGCATTAACGAATACCGCAAGCTGCTCGATGTTGGTCCACAGGCTACGCTGAAAGAGCTCAAGACTGTCTACCGCAACCTCATGAAGGAATGTCACCCCGACAATTTCCACGACAACGAGGAGATGCGCATCAAGGAAGAGGCGCGCAGCAAGGAGATTATCGAAGCTTATCATTTCCTGGTCAGCATTGCTCCGGAAACGTTGCAGGAAGTAGAGGAAGATTATAAGGTCACACTTGCCTCTTGCGGCATTGTCGACTTCACTTACGAAAAACAGGTACTGACCGTTCATTTTATGGACGCAAGCGTGTATGAGTATTTCGGAGTGCCACGCAATATTTACGTCAAAATGGTGAATTCAGATTCGTATGCGCGCTTTGTCCGCAGACATATCGCCGGCTCTTACGTCTACAGAAGCACCCAAAAACGCACGCCAACCGCGCAAGGTTAATTCAATCGCGCAAGGCCCCACCACCTTACCTCCATGCACCAACGCAACATTCATCGTGATGGGTACGACATGCAACAATTGTCGGCAACGTTTCCCGGTCTGAAAGAATTTCTGACGGTTAATCCCGCCGGCAAAGAGACTATTGACTTCGCCGACAACAAAGCTGTTCTCGCGCTGAACAGTGCTCTTCTTGCACACTATCACGGCGTTTCGAACTGGAATATACCCGATGGATACTTGTGCCCTCCAGTGCCCGGTCGAGCTGATTACTTGCATCACCTTGCTGATTTAATGGCTCGCGACAATCGCGATACCTTAACACACGGTCCGCTCATCGAAGTATTGGACATTGGCGTTGG
>CANHYZ010000336.1 GCA_947464885.1 Flavobacteriales bacterium | reverse complement strand
TATTCTTTGAAAAACCACAGCATGTGACGCGGAATAAGGTGAACGTCCGCATAGTAGAAATGAATAATATCTTCGTAGGTATACCCCAATTGCGCCATATGCATAGCGCCTTCCTGGCATAGTCCTACGCCATGACCGAAGCCTCGTCCCATGAAGATGACTTCATTGTCTTTGTGACGCACTTCGAATTTGGTTGACCGCAGTTTTAGATCCGTGCGCATCGTCCGAAGCGGAATGTAGAGTGTGGAGTCATGGCAAAACAAGGGGTTGCATTCCCCGATAACACCTCCATCACCGGTCATGGCCAAATCCCCGGAATGCCGCTTTTGCTTGAGGTAGCTCTGCCATTTTTCCTGCGGAATACTTTTTTCCCAGCGGTGATTGGGCATTTTCAGGCAAAACGTATCCCTGCGACCGATGAGGTAGGGTACCGGTTTCGACCAGGCTTCCTCCGCATTAATGGTATTGCCGCCGCAGTTGCTGTGAAATGCTGCTGTAATCAAATTGATTTGATGATCGACGACGATGATGGAAGCCGTTGCGGCAGCCGCTTTTTCGGCAAGCGGTTCATGACGAGGTTTTCCATGATAGACCTGACAGTGTGTGGCGTCGCATATTTCATACCCGTCTGCTATGTGGCGCATGCGGTTATTGAGTGCATACGTGCGACTGATTACCGCCTGAACCTTGTAGTATTCCGCTAGCTGGCCCGAACCACTCTCTGCTTCAATGACACCGGCGACATAGTCTTCAATGTCGATTTTATTGACAAGTTGTAGGTGCCCGCTGATGGAGAAGGCAATCAATTCGCCTTTGTAAATTCGAGTCGTGGCCTTTTGTCCAGCGGGCTGAGCTTTAAACTCTGATGCACCACTTGCCTTGAAATGCAACTTTTTGAAGCCGGTATGATTTTTTCCGGAAAAGAAAATATTGACCTTGCCTGAAACAGCTGTTATATCTGCCTGCTGACCTGTTGCAACCGTAAATAAAAGGTTGTCGTCGTTATAGACATCGAAGGATCCTGAAACGGTTGTAATGCCGGCGCGGAGATAGTTGGATTGGCAATGCATCCCAATGAGAATGGGGTCAGCAATCGCCACAAACGGAAAAAGCGCAACGAGGACTACGAAAATCAACAACCGCATGGTTCGAAATTACCGCGCAGTAGGGGAGGCGTTAGACCGTTCTTGGAGAATTTTCAACATATGAGTGGCAGTTCGCCGGGATGCTCCGGGCCCGCCCAAACATGCGCGCAAATGATCGTAATCGCTTGCTAATTCGGTAGCGACCGCTGTGTCGTTTAACAGTCCGTCGAGTGCTGTTTTCAATGACTCCTCATTGAAATCGTGCTGGATGAGTTCTCTCACGGCCGGCTTATCCAAGATCAAATTGACCAGCGAGATGTATTTGACCTTCACCAGACGTTTGGCTATTGCATACGAAATGGCAGAACCTTTATAACAAACCACTTGAGGTAATCCGGAAATTCCGGCCTCCAGTGTTGCGGTGCCACTGGTGATGAGGCCCGCTTTTGCATGGCGCAGCAGTCCTGAAGTAGCGCCAAATAGCACGGGAATCGAATCATCCTCCAGCACCTCACGGTAGAATGAAGGCGTTTGTCCGGGCGCACCTGCAATTACGAGCGTGTATTGCGGATAGTGTGCTTTCATGCGCGCCATCAAGGGAAGCATAGCCCGAATTTCTTGTTTGCGACTTCCGGGGAGCAGGGCGATCAGTGGCTGATCCTTTAATGCGTGTTGCTTGAAAAATGCATCCCGTGATTGCGCGTTTGTTTCCTCGGTATCGAGCAATGGATGTCCTGAGTAGAATACCGATATGCCGTGCTTTTGAAAAAATGATTCTTCAAATGGCAATACAACATAGAGTTGATCAATGTGTTTTCGCATGGCATGCACGCGGTTCTCCTTCCAAGCCCAAGCTTGCGGAGCGATGTAGTAAAGCACCGGTATGCCCTGCTGATGCGCCCATTTGGCCATGCGTAGATTGAAACCCGGATAGTCAATCAAGATGAGCGCATCGGGCCGATATGCAAGTAAATCTTCCTTGCAGAAACGGAAGTTGCGCATAATGGTAGACAGGTTTTTTACCACCTCAATAAAACCCATGAAAGCCAGATCGCGGTAGTGTTTGACAATATCAACGCCCGCCTTCGTCATCAAATCGCCGCCCCAACCTCTCAATTGAAGCGAGGTATTTAAACGCAATAACTCCTTGACCAGATTGGATCCGTGCAAGTCACCTGAGGCCTCTCCTGCGATAATGTAGATTTTCAATGGATTGCTTGTTTAGTAGAGCCAGGCGATTGCGGCAACCGATAAGACCAGCACGATAATTAACCCCTTGCAAAATTCTTCGTAACCGCGACGAATCAAAATGAAGAAGAGCACTACGTCAAACAGCATGGAGAATGAAAGAATCCGGCTTTGAAAGTCTTGTAGGGCAGATCCTAGGAAGACGTCCTGAACAAATTCATAGAAATAGATTTCATTGAACCAGGAAAAAAACAGACCGAAAATGACGAAACCCATGAGGTCCCCAAACATGCCTCCCGCGATACCGTACCCAACATGGTTTAGTCGATTACCCTTCATAAGTTCCATTGTTTTAGTTTCTCCATGGCCTTGTAGGCGGTGAGATCGAAATGAACCGGAACGACCGATACATAGCCCGCGGCCAGCGCAATCTCATCCGTATCCAATCCTTCATCCATCAGTTTGAATTCGCCGGTCAGCCAATAATAAGGCTTTCCGAAGGGATCCGTGCGTACATCGAAATTATCCTCCCAATACCCTTTGGCTTGATGGCAGATGCGGATCCCAGCAATGGCCGAGGGAAGTGCTTTGGGGATATTGACATTCAAACAAACGCCTTCGGGAATTCCCTTCGATAAGGCGGCTTCAACCAAGGTAGCAACCACTTGTTTAGACGCTTCGAAATCGGCGTCTGCACTGTGGTCGAGAAGTGAAAAGCCAATGGAAGGAATGCCTTCTACTGCTCCCTCTAGCGCCGCCGACATGGTGCCGCTGTATATGACATTAATGCTCGAGTTTGATCCGTGATTAATACCTGAAACTACTAAGTCCGGTTTGCGATGCATGACTTTGTAAATAGCCAATTTTACACAATCAACCGGCGTTCCGCTGCACGAATAAGCTGCGCTTACGGGCAGGTCATATTTTACAGGATGAAGCTTGAGGATATTGTTAATCGTTACCGCATGACCCATACCCGATTGTGGCTTGTCTGGTGCAACCACCACCACATCGCCGAAGGGCAATACAGCCTCCGTTAACGCCAAAATTCCCTTGGCAAAAACACC
>CANHYZ010000335.1 GCA_947464885.1 Flavobacteriales bacterium | reverse complement strand
TTAAAACCTGTAGCGAGCGCTGATTCCCCCACTATCCCATTCGATGTAATGGCTTCCGTACAAATTGATCCCCGGCTTCCAATCAACACTGAATTGCAAGGGGATACTGCGCAGATAGTAAGCCATACCCACAATGGCGTCGACACCTAGTGCGTAGGAATTTTCACGCAGGATGTTGTCCTGCAGGACTGAGTTTTTATTAAACACCCAAACGTGAGCCCCTGCGCCGTAGAAATAACGCAAGCCTCGCACGTCGAACATTTGTTCGTGGGCTTGGGCCAAAACCGTGAGATTGGCTGCGCCGAAACGCTGATAGGCAATCACCTCGAATGCGTTGCGATTACTTGTAAAATGCTGAAACGTAACTCCCGAGCCAAGACCCGCACGTATTCCCACCGCATTATCCAACATACCGCGCTGTGCGGAAGAGGCTGACGCGGTCAAAACGATGACCGACATCAGAAAAATAGATTTTGTCATGCTCTTGTGTTATTCGAATTCAAGATTGTATTTCTTGCCGAATTCCTCCTGAGCCTTATAGAATCGTTCTTGCGCAATCTTTGATTGCATAAAAATGCGTTCCTGAACAGCAAAGTTGGTGTCAACAATTGCTACGTTTACGCTTTCAGCTGGCAAAAGTTTTATTTCTACCAACTTTTTATAATCAACATCGATTAATTGCTCGTACGACCTGAAAAGTTCCTTTGCCGAAAGCTGAAGCGATGGGTCTTGCTGAAAAGGTCCGATGCTATCCAAACCGAGAATGGCGTGCTTCACCTGAGCTTGAAGATGTGCGTACTGATAGCCGACGAGTTCCTTGGATGCATTGGTATCGCTAAATGCGGAATCCATGAGCACCAGCGCTTCGACGATGGTCTTCTGTTGACCGATAAGACGATCATTGTAGTTTGCGGCCTTTTCGGCACGAGAGGTACAGGCCACAATACCCAAGGCCAGCATTACAAGCAAAAAAGCAGATCGGTTCATGCATTCAAAGCTACATGAATAATTCAATTCTTCGGCGCATCCAACGACTACTTTTGCACCCGCATGATTCCACAACCCAATAGCTTTTCATCAATTGACGAGTTTGTCAGCGGAGCGCTTTTGCTGATTGACAAACCACTTGGGTGGACCAGCTTCGACGTCGTGAATAAGATCAAGGGCTTCGTAAAACACACCATCGAGATTCCGCCCAATGAACAAGGTCATGATCGTCGCTTCAAAGTAGGTCATGCAGGCACCCTCGACCCACTTGCTACCGGGCTTTTGGTGATTTGCACCGGAGCATTGACCAAACAGATTGATCACCTCCAGGCGGGAATCAAAGAATACACCGGCAGTATTGCTTTCGGACAGACAACTCCCAGTTACGACCTGGAAACTGCGCCTGAAGGAGCCTTCCCGACTGAGCATTTAAATATCGACACTGTAACCACTGCAGCCCGTGTTTTGACTGGTGAATTGCTGCAACGGCCGCCCGACTTTTCAGCCAAACAAGTCGCAGGGCAGCGGGCCTATAAAGCAGCGCGTAGAGGCGAACAAGTGAATTTACCGCCGGTACCGGTAACGGTGCATGACTTTCGGGTGTTGAGTTTTGAATCCAATTCGGCTTCGTTTCACATTACCTGTAGCAAAGGCACCTATATCCGTTCGTTGGCGCACGATATCGGCCAAAACCTCGGCTCAGGTTCACATCTGACCGCATTACGCCGAGTGGCCAGTCATCCGTTCCATGTCGATGACGCTCTCACGGTGGAGGGACTACTGGAACGACTGGGAAAACTTCAAAACAAAGCCTCTTAGACTCTGTTTATCAGTCGTTTATAAAGTTTTCCTTTACAAAGGCGTTTCAAAATCGTACATTCGTTCACCACTTTTAAATCTTACAGCATTGATTTCCATGATGAAACTGGGCCAGTTTCGATACAAACTGCCCGAAGAACTAATTGCTCAGCAGCCTGCTAAACACCGCGACGAAAGTCGATTGATGGTTGTTCATAAGCGTTCAGGTAAAATCGAGCACAAGATGTTCAAGGATGTTCTCGACTACTTCGAGGAAGGCGACGTGATGGTTAACAACAACACGCGCGTATTTCCTGCCAGAATGTTGGGTAACAAGGAAAAAACCGGCAGCATGATCGAAGTATTCATGTTGCGCGAACTGAATGCACAAAGTCTTTTGTGGGATACAGTCGTAGATCCTGCCCGTAAGATCCGAATAGGTAACAAGCTATACTTTGGCGAAAACGATGAACTCGTTGCTGAAGTCATCGACAACACAACCTCTCGCGGTCGCACCTTGCGATTCCTCTTCGATGGCACACACGAAGAATTTAAGGCACTGGTGTATAAGCTGGGAGAGACTCCAATTCCGAAGTACATCAATCGACCTATTCAACCGGAGGATGAGGAATGGTTTCAGACCATCTTCGCTAAGCACGAAGGTTCAGTTGCTGCACCCACCGCTGGTTTGCACTTCAGCCGCGAAATGCTCAAGCGCGCTGAGATTAAAGGAGTGCATATGCCGGAGCTCACCATGCATATCGGACTGGGCACGTTCCGTCAGGTGGAAGTGGAAGACCTCACCAAGCACAAAATGGAGAGTGAACAGTGTATCATCCCTGAGGATACAGCGCGTGTTGTAAACCACGCTTTGCAAAGCGGTCATCGTGTTTGCGCCGTTGGTAATACGGTTTTGCGTGCGTTTGAAAGCAGCGTTAGCACCGATCGCATGTTGAAGCCTTTCGACGGATGGATCAGCAAGTTCATTTATCCGCCTTACGAATTCAACATTGCCGATAGCCTCATCACCAATTTCCATCAGCCGGAAAGCGCCTTGTTGATGTGCGTTACAGCTTATGGCGGTTATGATTTAATTATGGAAGCCTACAACGAGGCTATCAAAAATAAATACCGCTTCTGGGCCTACGGCGACGCCATGTTGATTCTTACTTAAGCCGCACCTATGATTCGCGCCATGGGTTACATTTGATTCTTCATCAACCATGCGCCTGCGTTTAATCCTTTTGCTTTTCGTTCTCTGTTTTCAAAGCAGAGTAACATCTTGTGCTGCACAGGATTTCCAAGGAGATAGCGGATTCATCGGCAGTCTGCTGTTTCAAACCAACGACGAAGGAAGGCTGGTTCCTGCGAAATTCATTGAGAACAGCGAGAATCCGCGTCTTGTAGCCATTACCCTCGACGTTACTCTCGGACTATTCGGCATGCATCGCCTTTACCTCGGCACTGATGTAAGAGTACCCATCGGGTACACATTGACTTTTGGCGGAGGCGGGGTATTGTGGCTGGCCGATTTAGTGATGCTGATCGCAACACCGGAC
>CANHYZ010000334.1 GCA_947464885.1 Flavobacteriales bacterium | reverse complement strand
TGACGCGTTGCTTCCTCCATCACCAAATGCCCACTGCCATTGAGCGATTTCCGAACCGCTTCCACCTTGTGAATCATCGTTGAAGAAGACATCCAAGCCAACGCATCCGTTCGTAATTCCTACAATATTGAAATCAGCTTCCGGCAGACCAAATACTTGGATAAGGATTTGAGCATTCTCAGTCACACCGTTCACTGTGGCTGTAAATTCAACCGTGTAATTTCCCGGATTGGAAAATGTATGGGTTGGATTCGCCAAATTTGAACTTGCGCCATCATCAAAATTCCAGTTTATGTTGGTTGCGTTCTCATAACCATGGGAAAAGACAACCTCCGTCAGCGGGGCGCAGCCCTGCGAAGCGGAAGCCATAATCTGGCTCAGGCCCTCGTGTGTGCAAAACACAAGACCAATGAACAAACAAATAATTGTTTTTATGTCTGAAAATAACGCCAAAAAATAGAGACTAAAAAACGGTTAATCTTGTGATTGGATAGGTAAATAGGGCACAAACATAAGACATTGCCTGCGATGCAATTCACTCCACATTCAATTAACTTCTAAATGAACTAAGCGCATTCGTTTATATTATTGCACTATGAATCGCCTAGGTGTTTTTTTGATTGCTCTGAGCTTCATAGGCCTGTCCTTTAGCGCCTTTTGCCAGCAGAGGAAGGGCTTCTGTGGCGCGAAACCGATGCCTATCGAACAAATCAGAATGATGGGAATTCCCTCGTATTCTTCCTGCGATGTCATCAATCGTGTTGAACGAACACTTCAGATATCGCTTCATATTGCGGTAGATAGTTTGGGTGAAACCAATATTTCCAATGCTCAGATTGATGGAGCTTTGCAACAATTGAACATTGACTTTGCTCCCTCAGGATTGCAGTTCGTTTATTGCTTCCGGGATACCATGCCCAATGACCGTTTCGATTCCCTAGGTGTATATTGGGATTACAACGAATCAATTCAAATGACATCCATTCATTTTGAACCGAATACGATTAACCTGTATTTGGTCGGTACCTTGGGCATTGACGCGTTGCCCGATGTTGCCGGTCTTGCCGGGGCCGGAGGTATTGTTATGATAGAGAAGTCATCCTATGGCTTCGGCTCTTTAGTGCAAGCGCATGAATTCGGTCATTACTTCAGCCTAGCGCATACGTTTGAAGATGCCGGCATGGAGCTGGTCGATGGTTCAAACTGTGCAATAGCCGGAGATGGAATTTGCGACACTGCTGCTGATCCCGATCCGGAGGGAAATGCGGATGAGGAATGCAATTACTCAGGCAGTGTGATGCAAGACCCTAATGGCGACTGGTATGTGCCGCCTACCGACAATATCATGAGCTATTATCCTTGCGGACGCCGTTTCACGGTGGGTCAGTATAATCGAATGATTGCTTTTTATCTCAATGCTTTATCCTATCTGTGGTGAAGTATAGAATTACCATAGCGCTTTTTTTATCCTTGCTGCAAGCGGATTGCCTGCGTGCACAAGACATTCACTTCTCGGTGTTTGATATGTCGCCCTTGACGCTTAATCCGGCTCACACCGGGAATATGCTCGGCGACAGACGATTCAGCAATAGCTATCGAAACCAATGGAAGGCCATTGGCAAACCACTTCAGACCTTTGCAGCAGCCTATGATCAGCGGCTGTATTTCTTGCCGGGCAATGTCGGAGCCGGAATTATTTTTATCAATGACCAAAGCGGAGGCATTGACCTTATAGAAAACAAGATTATGCTTTCTGCCGCAGCGAAATTCTACAAAGGAGTCAATTCGCTTTCGCTTGGTGCGCAAATAGGTTACTGCACCAAGTTCATTTCACTGGGTGATGTGACCTTTCCGGAGCAGTATAACCGTGATATCGGTCAATTCGATACCCGCCTGAATAATGGCGAAACACAGTTCGGAATTCGGCAGTCCTATGCTGATGTAAATGCGGGTATACTCTTCAATCATCCAACGGCGAACGGAAATGTGCAATTGGGCACCGCTGTTTTTCATCTCAATCAACCGGATGATTCTTTTTTGGGAAATGGCGATGGCCTGAAAATGCGCTATGCGATGAATGCACAGCTTATTCACCGATTTAATGGGAAGTGGTACATACGACCCTCCCTCCTACTGATGACACTTCAAAAGGCACAAGATCTTATGGTAAATGCCCTTGGGGGTATTGCTCTACCGAACAATGAATTAGGAGTAAAGCGTACCTGGTTTGGTGTAGCTGTCAGAACAGGTATCAATAGGAATGGAGATGCCGCCATCCCTATGGCCGGACTTGAATTCAAGTTCTTCGAGGTAGCGATGGCCTATGATGTGAATTTTTCCGAACTGCAGGTGGCCACGAACAATCGCGGTGCATTCGAATTGAGTTTCATCTACACCGGTCGAAGCACTTCGATTGATAACCGAATGATTCCGTGCGACCGATTCTAAACGTTAAACTTTGGCTCGTTGTTGTCGCTTTAGGTAGCGCTGCGCATGCATTTTCCCAAGCAAACGACACCCTTTCTTTACGCCCCTCGGTGCTCAAGAATATGGGCAAAAATGCGGATCGCTTACATGACACCTATACGGCGGTTCGCTATTACACCGACTATTTGGCCAAGAGGCCTGACGACTTTAAGACCATGTTGAGGCTGGCCCAACTCGAAGAATCTGCTCGCTTCTACTCGCAAGCCAAGCTCCACTACGCCTTACTAGATGAGCAGGATAAACAGAAGTACAATCTTGCGTTATTCGATAAGGCCCGAATGCTAAAAATGGAGGGTGATTACCCGGCAGCCAAAGCCGAAATCAATCTATTTCTTGATCGCTCCGGAAAGAAGATAGATAAAGATCTCAAAAAGGCCGTAATGCATGAATTGAACGGCTGTGACTCAGCAATGCTGTGGATGCAAAAGCCAATACCCGTGAGTATTAAAAACCTGGGCAATGAGGTAAACCATAGCCATGTTGAATTTTCTCCCATCCCCACCGATGACAACACACTCATTTTCGGCAGCTATCCTTACACCGATAAACTGAGTTATAACGTCCTCGAGGAAACCCCCAAACGCAGGTTTTACAAGGCGAGAAAAGAAGGCGAACAATGGCTCCTGGATGGAACCTTGGATGAACCTGTAAACTTTCCTGATGCGCATTCCGGCAACGGTGCTTTCTCTCCTGACGGAAAACGTTTCTATTTTACACGATGTATTGAAAACTGGAAATTTGAAGTAGAGTGTGAAATCTGGGTCTGTTCAATTACGCCTTCGGGTTGGAAGAATCCGGTCAAACTCGGTACGGAGGTGAATTTGCCCGGTTATAGTGCCACTCAACCTAGCGTTGGTTATGAT
>CANHYZ010000333.1 GCA_947464885.1 Flavobacteriales bacterium | reverse complement strand
CCTATAAGGATGCCGGTGATTTGGGTGATATCGCTTACCTGGAGCCCCTGTACCAAAGTGGAATGACGGCAATGGCGTTAGATCATTATCGTGAAGCCTATCAAGCGTTCGAAAAGGTTGTCGAACGCAAATTGAGCTACAAGGACGCGACAGTGCGAAAGCGAGAGTGTCTGGAAAAGGGACGATTCACTGTGGCCATTGTCGATTTTAAGAATGCAAGTCAAACTCAAGGATTGGACGCTAAGATTTCCGCGTATATGCTGAATGCTTTGATTACGTCGGGAGATCCGTTCTTGAACGTTGTTGATCGGGATAATATGCAAACCATCTTGACCGAACAGCAATTGCAAATGACCGGTGTTATTGATGAAAGTACTGCTGTTGCCGTTGGTGAACTGGTTGGTGCCAAGGCAATTATTACCGGAACCGTTCTCAGTTATTCCGAAAAGCGAGGAAGCCTGCGCAGTAAACAACGTGAGGGCTATACGGCGTATCAGGATCGGGTGCTCAACAAGACAGATGGGAAGTATTATATGCAAACCATGTATCGACCTTCTAGCTATACGGAGTATTACAACAGCGAGAATATCACGGTGTCGTTTCAGTATAAACTTACCAATATCAAAACCGGCGAGATTATGGCAACCGAAATCATTGAAAGGACACTCGAGGATGAAATCATCTATGGCAGATTCGAGGGCGATGCAAATGCACTTTGGCCGGCAGGACAAGGAGGGCCGAATATGAATCAGAGCGATAAGCGAGCCTTGATGGCAATGATGAATGGCCGTCAGGAATTAAAACCGTTCTCTGAACTGTCAAACCAGCTATTTGATACGGTCGCCAAACAAGTAGGAACGGCGGTTGGTGACGCGGTGAAGGAGTATGTGAAATGAAGAATTTACTCGTCATATTGATGTTAGTTTTTGTTGCAGGTTGTAGCAAAAAGAAGGAAACTGTTTCTGCTAGCCGCAATGCCACTGTTGCGACGCCACCTCCTGAGTGGGTCGGAAACCGCCCACATTCATCGGCTTACTATATCGGTGTCGGTTCGTGCAGCAAGTTTGCCCAGCCTTACGATTTTCAAACGATTGCCAAGAAGAACGCATTGAACGATCTGGCCTCCGAAATCAGCGTGCGCGTGCAAGGCCAGACATTCCTGAATTCCCTTGAGGTGAATGATAGTTTTAGTGAGGAATTCATCTCCAACGTCTCTACTTCTACCGATGAAAAGATTGAGGATTATGAGGTGGCGGGATCATGGGAAGACAAAAACGAATATTGGATTTATTACCGACTGGATAAGGCACGCTATCAAGCGGCTAAGGCGGCAAAGAAATCTGCAGCGATGAACATGGCCAACGATTTCTATCAAAAGGGCTTGACGGCCGAAGGAGAAGCTAATGTCGTTGTAGCATTCGATTTATACATGCGGGCTCTTTTTGCTTTAAAGGAGTATTGGAATGAATCGAATGAAATGCTCACGGATAAGGGAAAGATTTTCCTGGACAACGACATTTTCAGTTCCATTCAGCGCATGTGTAACGGAATCCAATTACAGAGTGATGTCACCAAGGTAACCTTGAATGCTGCCAACACCTATAAGCATGCCGTCGGACTGACGGCTTCTTATGCCGGTAAGCCCGTAAAGGGAATGACGGTGAATTACACCTACAAAACCTCTGGTGATGACAAGGAATTCAATGGTATGACCTCAGAGGAAGGAAAGGTTTCCTGTATGGTGAGCAATGTCGACTACTCGGCATCGTCGAATACCTTTCAAGCACAGATTGACTTACAACCGTTAATCGTTGCGGATTTAGACAGGACAGTTCAAGAAGGTTTGTTGAAGTCCTTCAAAACGGAAAAACGTATTATTCCTATTGAGGCTGTTTTGCCGGCCTTCATTATTTCCTCCAATGAGTCAATTTTCGGCGCACCCGCATCGGGCAAAGTGCTTCAAAGTGCCTTAAGTGCTGCGTTGGTGAATAAGGGGATGCGCATTGCAAGCAACGGCAGAGAAGCCGATTACAGCGTCACCATAACGTCTGATACCAGAGAGGGAGGTTCTGCAAACGGCTTTGTAGTAGCGTTCCTGGAGTTTACCGTTGTGGTGCGGAATACCGATAACCAGGATATCGTATTTAACGAAACGCTTTCTGCGATCAAAGGTCTGCAATTGAATAAAGACGCGGCTGGTATTGAGGCCTACAAGAAGGGCAAGGAGAAAATCGAACAGCAACTTGTCCAGAAACTCATTCAAACGATAATGTAATACCTTGCGAAAAATTATTTTGGCATGATTGTAGAAATTACTTTCGCCAAACAAAACAAGAATCAATTTAAATTTTGTCTTATGAAAACACGACACTTGACCCTGTTAATGCTTGTTGCCGTATTAACCGTTTTCGGCACTTCCTGCAAAAAGAAAAAGAAAGTAGTAGAAACTCCCAAGCCTATTGGCGAGGTGCTCATCAATGAGTATTGCACCGGGGAACAATATCAAAGCACTAAGGATGCCTTCCGTTCTACAGCCACCGGCGAAAGCAAGGATCGTGAAACAGCGAAGAAGAAGGCACGTTCAAACGCACAGTCTGAATTGGCAAAGACCATCAGCAGCACGATGAAGATTGTCGGTGATAACTACGTAAACTCAACGGAGTTCAACAACAAAGAAGAGGTGACGGAAACATTCCAGGAAATGGCCCGCACAGTTGTAGATCAGGAATTGCGCGGTGCGATTGAGATCTGCGAAAAACTGACTCAGCGTGAAGACGGAACGTTTGTGAGCTACGTAGCACTCGAGTTAAGCGGCTCTAAGATTGCAGACGCATATAACTCAGGTCTTTCTCAGAACGAAAAGCTGAAGGCAGATTACAACTACGAGAAATTCAAGGATACCTTTGAAAAGGAAATGGAAAAAATGGCAAGCGGCAAGTAATTGCGCTTCCCGTAAAGCATAAAAAAAACCCTACTGAGAAGTAGGGTTTTTTTTATGGAATGAATTTCTATCCGTTCATGCGCTTGCGCAGTTCAGCGTCAATTGCATCGAGAAAATCCTCAGTGGTGAGGTAGTGCTCGTCGGTGACCTTATCACCGTGAATACAAACAGCTAAGTCTTTGGTCATTTTGCCGGCCTCAACCAAATCAACACACACGTGCTCGAGTGTCTTGGAGAAGTTTGCAAGCTCAGCATTGCCGTCGAGCTTCGCGCGATGTGCCAAACCTTGGGTCCAAGCGAAAATGGAAGCAATCGGATTTGTGGATGTCTTTTTTCCTTGTTGATGTTGACGGTAGTGACGTGTAACGGTGCCGTGAGCAGCCTCCGCTTCCATGGTCTTGCCATCCGGTG
>CANHYZ010000332.1 GCA_947464885.1 Flavobacteriales bacterium | reverse complement strand
CCCATGATGGAGAACTCCGCACCGCGAATGCGAGCGTTCCCGGTATTCAAACTCTTAAATCCAAAACTCTTGTTGATGTCTGTAAGACTCATAATCGGAAGCCATTGCCCAAAGGTGAACTCGATGAAATTTTCGTATTGCTGCTGAAATACGGCAACGTCGGCATAGCCCATAAATTGACCAATGCGAAAGCCTTGTTTCAGTCCGACTTCCATGTTATCGGATGTTTCAGCGATCAATTCAGGATTCGCAAAAATGTTGATGGCACCTACGCCGGTAACGATGAATTTTTCAGCGATAGACGGGAAGCGAAAGCCCTGTCCATAGGAGGCACGCACAAAGGTCGCCTGACCAAGTGCGTAATTGGCTCCTGCGCGAAACACGGGTTTCGCGTCTTCTTCATCGTTGATGCGAAAAATTTCGTAGCGCACGCCGCCCGAAAGATTCAACTTATCCCATAGCTTTTTATCGACCTGAAAAAATGCGGCGTAGTTCTCTGCTGTATTTCGACCATTCGTATTTCCTCCTGTGAAAAGCTCTCCTCTCGCTTTGGTGAAAATCCCAACTGCGCCGAGCGTAGTGGTGAGATTCAGATCGCGCTCTTTACCCCATTGATGCTGGTATTGGTATTCGCCGTAATACTGATCGCTGAAATTTCCTTGATTGTTGTCGTTGTTGTTGTCGAGCGATTGCCAGCGCGTTCGCAATGAATGCTTCTGCCCGCCGGGTGTGTAATAGGTGACGTAGGGGTCAATGGTGCCCAATAGCTGTTTGGTGCGCGTCGCACTTCCATCGTAGGCCGCATACAAATCGGTTTGTGCGTTGTCCCAAATCAGTGTTGAGAGCGAATTACTCACATTCCAATTGCTGTTGAGTCCATAGCTCAATCCGGATATTTTACGTGAACGGTAACGCAGATTTACATTCAACCGCGCACGCGAATTGGCAGCGTAACGATCAACGGTAAACGGATTGTAACCATTGGTGAACGTGCCATCGACACTATCGCGTATGGGTCCTAAATGACCGTCATCGCCCACGATGTTTCCGGCCAACGTCACATCCAACGCGCCGAATTTTTGGAGATGAAGAAAGTTAATGCCACTGCGCTGCAAGTGCCCTTGCCAATAAACAGAACCCTTACTTTGAGGCTTACTGTATATGCCATGATAGGCGGTAACTACCGTGCGTGCCGTGTCGGCAGGATAAGCAGTGCGTAAATTGATGACACCACTCAATGCTGCGCTTCCATAGAGTACGCTGCTTGCTCCTTTAATGACTTCCACTTGCGACACATTCTCCACGGGCAGGTAATCCCACGCCGGACGACCCGCATCGCCGCTGAGCACCGGCATATCGTCTACCAGAATCTGAACCCTGCTTCCGGCACCAAAGGAATATCCACTACCACTTCGGATTTGCGGCTCTTTATCCACGATGCTTACGCCCGGTGTTTGTTGCAACGCCTCATTAGCCGATACGACATTTTTATCGCGCAGGAGCTCAGGCTGCAGCACTTCCATGCTTACCGTTACTTCACTGACCTTCTGTTCGAATTTACCCGCAGAAACCACCACTACATTGAACTCATTGGGTTGTACTTGCAGACGCACTTCGAATCCACTTGCGAAATTGGCTGATTGTAACTGCACCGTTCGCGTGAGGTATCCGACATAGGAAAAGACGAGGGAATCCCCGCTTTGCGCCGCCAGCTCGAAACGCCCGGTTAAATCACATGAAGTGCCACTTCCGGTAGCCAGGTTTCGAACAACCACACCGGGCAACGCTTCGTTGCTGCGACTATCCATGACTATGCCGCTCAGCGCTGCTCGCTGACCGGAAGCGGCCAATGAAAGCAAGGTAAAAACAAGGACTAAGAAACGCATAGTTCGTGGTTGGTATGGTTTACTGCAAGGATAAGCGAACGGAGGCACATAGCCAAGCTTTGTAAAATTGATGCGCGAGTCGTTTTGCCCGACGGTTGCACCGTAATTTCGCCTCGTGCAGTCAACTCCCCGTATTCGATATACTCTTTGTAAGCATGAACGCCTTTCGCGGCGCAAACTCATTGAAGCGCTCCACCAGGAGGGCAAGCCGCTGAAAACGCCTGCTATTATCCTCTTATACAGAATTACTGAAGTACCGTGTGAATTTCCTGCACAAGCGATGTTCAGCGTCAGCAAACGGATTTTCAAACGCGCGCACGATCGTAACCGTGTGAAACGCCTGCTTCGGGAAGCTTACCGTAAACAAAAACACATTGTTTATACTTCGCTCCAAGCAATCGATAAGCAAGCGACATTGCATTTTATTTTTACCGGGAAACAACTTCCCAATCAGGCCTACGTTTTTGGAAAACTCACGGATTTGTTGAGCCGTTTTTCCGGCGAACTCAGCCAACTCCCGAAGGAGGATTCAGGAAGAGATTTATTATCATGATGAAACGATTTTTTGCTACGCCTATACGCCGATTTGCGGCAGTTGCTGTGATGTCAATCGCACTGCTATCGGCAACGTTTTCAGATGAGTTCTTTGAGATTTCCAAGAACATGGAAATCTTCACCTCGCTCTACAAGGAACTCAACATTTATTATGTCGACGGAACAAAGCCGGGGGCCTTGATGAAAACCGGTATCGATGCGATGCTGAAATCACTCGACCCTTACACGGTCTACTATCCGGAGACGAAAATCGAAGAAGCTATGTTCATGCAAACCGGCCAATACGGCGGCATTGGAACATTGGTCAACACCATCGATGGAAAGGTTACCATTACCGAGCCCTATGAAGGCTACGCAGCAGTGAAGGCCGGATTAATGGCTGGTGATATTGTGCTCAAAGTCGATGGCAAATCCATCGAAGGAAAAAAACACGACGATATTACGGATCAACTTACCGGTCAGCCCGGTAGTGAGCTACAGCTCACCATTCAGCGTCCTGGAGAGTCTTCTACGCGCAACATCACCATCAAGCGTGAGGAAATAAAAATCAAGGATGTCCCTTATTTCGCCATGCTTGCCGATAGCGCCACCGGTTATATCCAGCTCACGGGATTCACCCAATCGGCATCAAGTGAAGTGAAGGCTGCCTTCCTTGCCTTGAAAAAACGGAATATGCAGCGCCTGGTACTCGACCTGCGCGGCAACGGTGGAGGCTTGCTGCGCGAAGCCATCAGCATCGTCAATTTATTTGTGCCGAAAGGAACGGAAATCGTCCGAACGAAAGGCAAAATCGAAGAATGGAATAAGGTCTACACCGCTACCAATGAGCCCATAGACATTCAGATTCCGATAACGGTTCTCGTCGACGGCGGCTCTGCGTCTGCTTCTGAAATTGTGAGCGGAAGCTTGCAAGATCT